>NZ_JBTIXF010000036.1:0-62369 GCF_055793945.1 Plantactinospora sp. A48
GGGATGATCTCTTTTTTTCTCCTGTGAGTCCCCACCTCTCTCTCCTTTCCTCCCCTCCCCCCCCCCCCCCCCCCCCCCCCCCCCCCCCCGCCCGGCTCAGACCTCGGCGCCGTGTTCACCACGAAGTAGGCGGCCCGCTCGCCGGCTCAGACCTCGTGCGCCGTGTTCACCATGAAGTAGGCGGCCCGCTCCAGGTAGTCCCAGAGCGTCGCGTGCTGCTCGGGAGGCAACCCCAGGCTGTCCACCGCCTGGCGCATGTGCCGCAACCAGGCGTCCCGGGCCGCCGCGTCCACCCGGAACGGCGCGTGCCGCATCCGCAGCCGGGGGTGGCCGCGTTCCGCCGAGTAGGTGTTCGGACCGCCCCAGTACTGCATCAGGAACAGCGTCAGCCGGTCCGCGGCCGGACCGAGGTCCGCCTCCGGGTACATCGGGCGGAGCAGAGGATCCTGGGCCACCCCGGCGTAGAACTCGTCGACGAGTTTGCGGAACGTCGGCTCACCACCGATGGCCGCGAAGAAGGTTTCGGCCTGCGGCGGTTGCGCGTTCTCCCCGTACGGATTCACCGTTCCATCCTGCCAGGTGCCACCCGGATCGCCGACCTCGCCGGCCGGGGAAGCAGGACCGGCGGACCCGGTTGCCGGCCTCGCCGGGTCCGATCCGGCGCGGATCCGGCGCGGATCCGACGCCACCGCTACGGTGCCGGGCACGGCCGGGGGAGGCCTCGGGGGCGGTCGATTCGGCTGCCATCGACGGACGGCGGAGCCCCGGAGGGTATGACGGT
Source organism: Plantactinospora sp. A48 (assembly GCF_055793945.1). NCBI lineage: Bacteria > Bacillati > Actinomycetota > Actinomycetes > Micromonosporales > Micromonosporaceae > Plantactinospora > Plantactinospora sp. A48. The sequence continues at coordinate 782 of NZ_JBTIXF010000036.1, forward strand.
CAGTGGGCGGGGGCGTCGGCCGGCGAGCCCGACGGCCGGGCTGGCGGACCCGGCCGGGCCGGTCCACCACCGGCCGACTGGGCGGGCAGGTTCGAGCCGTTCGGGTCGGCGGATCGGACGCCGGCCTCCGACCGGGCGCTCTCCCGCTGGGCCGCGGCGATCGCCTCGTCGAACCGTTCCGGACTCGGCCAGTACAGCGCGGCCAGACCGACCAGCAGGACGCCGGCGAGGCTCCACAGGCCGACCACGCTGGGGATGCTGAAGTGGTCCGATAGCAGGCCGGTGACCAGCACGGCGCTGCCCTGGGTGACCTGGAGGCCGGTCGCCATCACCCCGAAGGCGCGGGCCCGGTACCCGTTGGGCAGGGCCCGGACGAACAGGCCGTTGGCCACCGGCGTCAGGCCCGCGACGGCGAACCCGCAGAGCGCCGACAGGCCGGCCACCACCACCGGGGACGGGTTCAGCAGCGCGGGCACCAGCGACAGCGGTGCGATCACGGCGAGCGGGCGGACCAGGGACTGGCGGACGCTCGGCCGGAGCAGCCGACCCACGAAGAGGCTGCCGATGATGAAGCCGACCGGGCTGCTGGCCATGATGAGCGCCTGGGCCATGCCGCGACCCGCCTCGGTCGAGGTGCGCTCGTCGGCCCAGCCCGCGGCGAGTCCCTCGGGGACGATCGCGAACAGCGTGGCGGCGAAGACGATGATCGCGATGGCCCGCAGCACGGGCCGGCCGAAGACGATCCGGAAGCCGTCGCCGGTCTCCCGGAGCAGGTGCCGCCGGGCCTGACCGGTCTGGGCCGGCGGCCGGTGGCGCAGGCCGAAGCGGACCAGCAGAGCGGAGGCGGCGAAGGTCAGGGCGTCGACCACCAGCGCGTACGCGGGGTTCACCGAGGCGATCGTCGCACCCACGACGTACCCGAGCACCTGCGCGGCCTGACCGGTGCTGGTGTTCACCGAGAGCCCGACCACCAGCCGGTCGCCGGGCAGGATCTGCGGCATCGTGGCGGAGCGGGCCGCCTGGGCCGGGGCGGTGAGCAGGGTGGTGCCGAAGAGCAGGGCGAGCATTCCCCACACCGGCATCCACGGCAGCGCGACCAGCGCGACCAGCCCCATCCGGCACAGATCGCAGATGACCATCACGGTGCGGTACGGGTGTCGTTCGGCTACCGCCGCGAGTAGCGGGCCACCGACCAACCAGGGCAGGTAACTGACCGCGAACGCCGCGGCCGACAAGGCGACCGAGGATGTCTGTTGATAAACGAGTACGGTGACCGCGGCCTTGGTGATGTGGTCGCCTATCCAGGAAAGCGCCGAGGCGGTGAAAAGCGCCCGGTACTCGGATCCGGCAAACACCTCGCGAAAGGTGGCCGGCCGTTCTGGACCATGCGTCTCATCCGGCAACAGGGCCTCCATCGTTCCCGACCGCTCCTGTGGGAGCCGTCGAAAAACGCTGACACATGTACCGATCAGCGAGGTCTTCGTGACGCTCCGAAACGGAGCTTTACTTCCCGAATTCTGCCCGATCGTCCAACGACTGGCTAGTGCGAACGGACGGTTCGTCGCATCTACGACTGAACGAACGGACGATACAGGACCCACTGTGCGGAGCGCGACCCCTTCGTCGCGGATAGCCGTGGCGGGCGGCCGGCCCATCCGGGTGGCCCGTCGGAGCTTCCGGGGCGGCCCGTCCGGTCACCGGCCGGCACCGGCTGCCCGCCGGAGGCGACCCGCCCCTCCCGGTCCCGCCGGCCGCTCCGTCGCGTCGGGTCGGCCGTGGGTCAGGTCGGACCGCCCTGCCCGGTCTCCTCGCCGGTGCCCCCGCCCGGTGCCGCCGGCCGGGGATAGGGCCATCCGGTGGCCAGCCGGGACGTGATGCCCGACTCGTCCAGCGCCTCGGTCAACCGTCGGCGCAGCGCCCGCCCGACCGACACCTGGCCGTCGGGGGTCGTCTTGGCCACCGTCCTGATCACCGTCCCGTCGACGGTCACCTGCTCGACCCCGAGGACCTCGGGTGGCTCCACGATCAACGGCGCCAGCTCGGGGTCCGCCGCGACCTCGGCGGCCGCGGCGTGCAGGACCCCGGTCGCCTCCTCGGTGTTGCCGAAGCCGATCGGCAGATCCACGATCACCATGCCCCAGCCCTGGCTCTTGTTGCCGACCCGGACGATCTCGCCGTTGCGGATGTACCAGAGGACCCCCCGGCCGTCCCGGACCGTCGTCACGCGCAGGCCGACCGACTCCACCGTGCCGGTGGCCTCGCCGAGGTCGACCGTGTCGCCGACCCCGTACTGGTCCTCGATCAGCATGAACAGCCCGGCGATCAGGTCCTTCACCAGCGTCTGCGCGCCGAAGCCGATGGCCACCCCGGCGATGCCGGCGCTGGCCAGCAGCGGCCCGAGGTCGAAGTTGAACTCGCTCAGCACGGTGAGCGCCGCGATCGAGAAGATCGTCGCGGTCACCCCGCTGCGCAGCACCGAGCCGATCGCCTCGGCCCGCTGCCGGCGGCGTTCCGGCACCACCGTCGCCGGGTTCCCGGGGCCGCTCGGCGTCCGTTCCCGCAGCGGCCGGAGCATCCCGGGTACGGCCGTCCGGGCCGTCGTCCGGACCAGCCGGCTGATCGAGCGGTGCAGCAGGAAGCGGATCAGCATGGCGCCGAGCACGATCAGGATGATCCGCAGCGGCTTCAGCACGATCCAGTAGCTGCCCTCGGCGAACCAGGCGGAGCCGGTCCAGTCCAGGACCTGCTGGCAGAAGGGGTCGGCCGAGCAGCTGGGGCTGGGATCGGGGGCCACGGAAGAACCGGACGGATCGGGGGCGAGGAGGAGGAACAGCGCGCTCACGCTGTCTTAGTACCGCACGGCCGGACGGTCCCGGCGGCCGACCCGCCCGAACCGCCGGCCGATCGGTCGGGTTCGCCCAGCGGCCGGACCGGGGCACCCGGGATCCCACGTCGGCAAAGGTTCACCGGGTGAGCCCGGATTAGTACGTGCAATCGAGGCACCTATCGGGGACGATGGGCGCACGGGCGCCGGTGATCTGCCGGCGCCGGCCGCGGTCCACCCGGACCGGGCCGCGGCCGGCGGGCAGATGACGGGAGTGGGCTGGGAACAACCGGGAGGGTGAGCACGATGCCTGACATACGACCCATGGTGGGCTCCAGTGCGTTGGTGCTCAATGCCACCTACGAGCCGCTGTGTGTCGTGTCGGTGCGTCGAGCCGCGATTCTCGTCCTCTCGGCGAAGGCAGTCTGCGTGTGCGACGGCGAGGGCGTCCTGCACAGTGCCCGCAATGTCCTGGCGGTTCCGTCGGTGGTCCGGCTGACCCGGTTCGTCCGGGTGCCCTACCGGACCCATGTGGGGCTGTCCCGGCGGGCGATCTTCGCCCGGGACGGTTGGCGCTGTGCGTACTGCCGGGGGACGGCCGAGACGATCGACCACGTCTTCCCGCGCAGTCGGGGTGGCCGGCACGCCTGGGAGAACGTCGTCGCGGCGTGTGCGCGGTGCAACCACACAAAGGGGGACCGGACGCCCGCCGAACTCGGTTGGCGGTTGCACACCGTACCGGCCGCTCCCAAGGGGGCGGCCTGGCGCGTTCTCGGCCACCGGACCCCGGATCCGCGCTGGGCGGACTGGCTGGATCTGCGCGAGGCCGAGGCGGCCTGACCGGCGAGCGATGTCGAACGGTTAACAAGGGGCCCTTGCTATACAAAAAGCGATAACAGGGGGCCCTTCCTTTCACCCGGGGCGGGCGGTGACCAGGGTGGCGTACACGACGATGTTGTCGGCGTAGCCGAGTTTCCCGCCCACCCAGCGACCGCCGCAGGTGATCAACCGGAGACCGGGCCGGTCGAAGTCGCCGAACACCTGGTCGGCGGGGAACCGCGACTTGTCGTATTTTTTCGACGAGTCGACCTGGAAGACCGCGGTCGAGCCGTCGGCGCGGTCGATCTCCACCCGGTCGCCGGAACGGACCCGGCTCAGCCCGTGGAAGACGGCCGGACCGGTCCGGGTGTCCACGTGTCCCACCAGCACGGCGGGACCGTACTGGCCGGGGGTCGGGCTCTGGTCGTACCAGCCGGCGGTGTCCGGCCGGTCCGGCGGCGGCGTGGCGATCGTGCCGTCCGGGGCCAGGCCGACGGGCTGGACGGGCGCCTCCAGGTTGACCGAGCGGATGGTGATCCGGGTCGGCTGGCTGGCGCCCATCAGGGGATACTTCCGGGGTGGCTGTCGCAGCTGCGGATAGAGCGCGCTCGGCAGCGGGGACTGTCCGGTGGCCCGCTGATAGCCGACCCCGGTGACGACCAGCCCGAGCAGCACGACCAGCAGCGCGACCGGCAACCTCGGCCCGAGCCCGAACCGACCGGGTCCGGCCCGGCGTGCCCCCGGGGCAACGCTGCCGCGGCCCCAACGCCGCCGCCCGAACCGGCCACCGGACGGTGCCGGTCCGGGGAGGCCGGGCAGGCGTCCCGGGCGGCTGACCGCCGGCTTGACCTCCAGGGTCCCCGGCGGCAGATAGTCGTCCGGATCCTGCGTGGTGACGCTCGCGGCGCCGGCCTGGAGCACCACCTGGCGCAGAATCGCCCAGGCGCGGCTGGGCGGTGCCCCCAGCGGCCCCGGCGGTGGGGCCAGTGGTCCCGGGCGTGGGATCGGCCGCATCGCCCGACGGGTCAGCGGGCCAGCGGGCTACGCCGGCGCCGGCCATGCAGGCCGAAGCCGACACCGAGCAGCACGATGCCGAGGCCGCCGGCGATCACCAGCGCGCCGGAGCCGCTACCCGCCGAGCCGCCACCCCCGGTGGCCGGGCCCTGCGAGGGCTTGCTCATGTTGACCACCGTCAGCGTGGCGCTGGCGGTGCTGTTGTTGTTGGGACAGGTGAGGTTCACCGGGTACTCGCCGGGCGCCTTGTTGCCCGGGATCGTGGCCGAGCCGGTCAACACGCCGTTGTCCGGCCGTACCATCACCCGCCCGAAGGCGTCGGACTGCACGTTGGCCTGCCGGTTGTTGCCGTCGTCGCAGTTCGCCCGGATGTTGATCCGGCTGCCCGGTTCGGCGGTGCTGGGCGTCACGTCGACCGTGGCGTTCTGCCCGGCGCCGGCCGGTCCGGCCAGCAGTGCGAGCGTGCCGGCCAGCGTGATCGCGGCGGCCACGGTGCGCAGGAACGTCAGACCCCGCATGATCCCCCCTTATCCGGCCATGGGCCGGTGGTGCATGGGTGCTCTCGACGTGCCACTGCGTTCCCCCTACGCACCGTTGAACACCCACCCCCCGACCCCTCCTCCCCACCCCCCATCCCCCCGCCCGCTCCGCCCCCGCCCCCTCCCGCGTTGATCATGAAGTTAGCGGTCGATTTGAAGATCAAAAAGCCGGCTAACTTCATGATCAACCATGAGGGGGGAGGGAGAGGGGGGGGAGGGGGGATGGGGGGTGGGGAGGTCGGGGAGGGGGGTCAGGGTGGGGGGAGGGGGAGGATTGAGCGGCGGTCGAGTGGGGTGGACAGCACCATGGTGCTGGCTGGGCGGCCGTACGGGGCGAGTCGGTCGATCAGCCGCTCGAAGGAGTCGATGGATCCGGCGGCCACCTTCAGCACGCTGCACGCGTCGCCGGTGATCCGCATGATCTCCAGGATCTCCGGCCAGGTCGGCACCTCCGGGTCACGCAGCACGCAACGGGGGCCGTAGCAGGACATCTCGATCAGGGCCACCACGCTGCGGCCGGCCCGGGCCAGGTCGACGTGGGCGTGGTAACCGGTCACCACGCCGGATTCCTCCAGCCGGCGCACCCGTTCGGCCACGGCCGGCGGGGACAGGTGGACCCGGCGGGACAGTTCGCTGTACGACAGCCGCGCGTCGGCCTGAAGCTCCCGAAGCAGCGCCCAGTCCATCTCGTCCACGGGGAACCTTTCCTTCTTAAAGCGATCCGTTCCGATCGGAGCAGATCTTGCGGTCGGAACCGGTCAGAGCCGTGGATCCTGTCTTCCGTTCCACGATCCGGTCGCGCGACCATGAACGCTACCCCGCGGGCTCCGACCGGCCACAACACCGCCGGCCGGGCCCGGCCGGGTCGGCCACGAAGGGACTGGACAGGTGGAGAGCACGGAACTGCGGGCCCCGGTCGCGGTGCGCCCGGTCACCGCGGCGGATCGGACCGCCCGGGCCGAGGCCAACAACGGCGGCCCGACCCTGGAATTCCCCGATCAGGTGCCGTACGACGCGTACGTCCGGGCCAGCACGCTGCACCGGTTGCAGTACCCGATCACCGGTGAACCCGGCGAGATGTCGTTCCTGATGGTCAGCCAGATCATGGAGCTGTACTTCAAGCTCGTCTGCTTCGAGCTGCGGGAGGCGTCCCGCCTGCTCCGCGCCGACGACGTGTGGGCGGCGCTCGCCCCGCTGCGTCGGGCCGCGCTCGAACTGGAGGGGCTGAACGGGGCCTGGCGGGCGCTGAGCTGGATGACACCCGCCGACTTCAACCGGTTCCGCGACGAGCTCGGCGAGGCGTCGGGTTTCCAGTCCGCCATGTACCGGCACCTGGAGTTCCTGCTCGGGCTGCGCAACCCGGCGCTGATCCGGCCGTTCCACCGGCAGGCCGACCAGTACGCCGAGCTGGTCGCCACGCTGGCCGCCCCGAGCCTCTGGGACGACGTGCTGGCGTTGCTGGACCGGCGCGGGTTCGCCGTGCCGGCCGAGGTGCTGCACCGGGACCACGCGGCCGACTACGAGCCGGACCCGGCGGTCGAGGCGGCCTGGGTGGCGGTCTACGCCGACGGCGGACCGGACAACCACCTGCGGCTGCTCGGTGAGGCGCTGGCCGAGCTGGCCGAGCAGTTCGGGGACTGGCGCTATCAGCACGTCAAGGCGGTGCAGCGCAGCATGGGCGCCAAGGTCGGCAGCGGCGGATCGAACGGGCTGGCCTGGTTGCAGCGCAGCATGGCCCGGGTGGTCTTCCCGGAGCTGTGGTCGGCCCGGACGAGCATGTGAGGGAGAGGACGGAACACCCCGTGACCACCACCCCAGAGACCCGGCCCGGGGCCGGGACCGAAACCCGGCCGCCGACCGGGGCCGGGACCGGGACCGAAACCCGGCCGCCGACCGAGGCCGGACCCGAGACCGAAACCCGGCCGCCGACCGGGGCCGGACCCGAGACCGAAACCCGGCCGCCGATCGGGGCCGGGACCGAGACGGCGGCCCGTCGGCTGGACGAGGCCGATCCCGGACACCGGCACCTGTTCCACGTGCCGCCCGCGACGGGCGGCCGGTACGCCGAGACGGCCTATCTGGCCGGCAACTCGCTGGGGCTGCAACCCCGGGCCACCCGGGCCGAACTGCTGGCCGACCTGGACGCCTGGCGGGAGCTGGGCGTCGAGGGCCATCTGGAGGCCGAACGCGCCTGGCTGTCGTACCACGAACCGCTCGCGGAGCCGGCCGCGCGACTGGTCGGCGCCCGCCCGGCGGAGACCGTGGTGATGAACTCGCTCACGGTCAACCTGCACCTGCTGATGGTCTCGTTCTACCGGCCAGCCGGGCAGCGGACCCGGATCGTCATCGAGGACAACGCCTTCCCCTCGGACAGCTACGCGGTACGCAGCCAGGTCCGGTTCCACGGGCTCGACCCGGAAACCGAGGTGGTACGGCTGCGCCCGCGCCCCGGCGAGGACACGCTGCGGACCTCGGACATCCTGGACCACCTGGCCGCCGAAGGCGACCGGACCGCCCTGGTGCTGCTCGGCGGGGTGAACTACCTGACCGGTGAACTGCTCGACATGCCGGCCATCACCGCCGCGGCCCGGTCCGCCGGCGTGACCGTGGGGTGGGACCTGGCGCACGCGGCGGGCAACGTGCCGCTGCGGCTGCACGACTGGGACGTGGACTTCGCGGCCTGGTGCTCGTACAAGTACCTCAACGCCGGCCCCGGGGCGCTGTCCGGGGTCTTCGTCCACGAACGCCACCTCGGCCGGGTCGACCTGCAACGGTTCGAGGGTTGGTGGAGCACCGAGGCGGCGACCCGGTTCGAGATGACCCCGGTGGCCCGGCCGCCGGCCACGGCCGAGGCGTGGGCCATCTCCAACCCGCCGATCTTCGCGATGGGCCCGGTGCGAACCTCGCTGGAACTGTTCGACTCGATCGGGATGCCGGTGCTGCGCGAGCGCAGTCGGCGGCTCACCGGGTATCTGGCCGGGCTGCTGGACCAGGTGACCGCCGCCCGGCCGCTCACCGTGGTCACCCCGAGCGATCCCGAACGACGCGGCTGCCAACTCTCGGTCCGGATCACCCGCGCGCTGCCGGAACCGGGGTCCGGCGGAGGCGCGCACGGGTCCAGTCGGTCCGGCGCCGGGAGCGCCGCGGAACTGGCCCGGCGGCTGCGGCACGAGTACGGGGTGATCGCCGACGCCCGCGAGCCGGACATCATCCGGTTCGCCCCGGTCCCGCTGTACTCGACGTACCACGACTGCTGGCGGGCCGCCGAGGCCCTCGCCGCCATCGTGCCGGCGACGGAGGGACGACGGTGACCGAGGGGGCGACCCGGCCGGCCGGGACGGCGGCCCGGCGCGACGGCGAGATCGCGGTTGTCGGCGCGGGACTCGCCGGCTGCCTGCTGGCCTGCTATCTGGCCCGGCGCGGCTACCGGGTCGCACTCTACGAGCGACGGCCGGACCCGCGGACCGGCCGGGCCGAACGCGGCCGGTCGATCAACCTGGCGCTGTCCGAGCGTGGCCTCGACGCGCTGCGCCGGATCGGGCTGGACGAGCGGGCCATGCTCGACGCGCTGCCGATGTGGGGCCGGATGATCCACCCCGTCGACGGGGGAGAGAACTTCCAGCCGTACAGCGCGACCGGCGACCGGGCGATCAACTCGATCAGCCGGGGAGCGCTGAACAACGCCCTGCTGAACGCGGCCGAGGCGCTGCCCGGGGTCCGGACCGTCTTCGCGCACCGGCTCACCGGGCTGGACCCGGAAACCGGGACCATGACCTTCGCGGGTCCCGACGGCACCGTCACGGCCACCGCGCCGGTGGTGCTCGGCGCGGACGGCGCCCGTTCGGCGGTCCGCGCCGAACTGGTCCGGCTCGGCGTGCTCACCGAGCGGTCCGAACCGCTCGACTACGGCTACAAGGAGTTGACCATCCCGTCCCGGGACGGCGACTTCGCCCTGGACCCGGCGGCGCTGCACATCTGGCCGCGCGGCAACTCGATGATGATCGCGCTGCCCAACCCGGACCGCTCGTTCACCTGCACGCTGTTCTGGCCCAACGCCGGCCCCGGCGGCTTCACCGCGCTGGCCACCCCGGCCGCCGTCGAACGGCACTTCGCCGCCGAGTATCCCGACGTGCCGCCGCTGGCCCCCGACCTGGCGCTGGACTACCAGCGCAATCCGGTCGGGCGGCTCGGCACCGTCCGGTGTACGCCGTGGCAGGCGTACGGCCGGGTCGGTCTGCTGGGCGACGCGGCGCACGCGATCGTGCCGTTCTACGGGCAGGGCGCCAACTGTGCCCTGGAGGACGTGGTCGAGCTGGACCGCTGCCTGGACGAGACCGGCGACGACTGGGCGGCGGCGCTGCCGCTGTTCCAGGCGCGCCGCGAACCCAACACGGAGGCGATCGCGCAGATGGCGCTGGACAACTTCGTCGAGATGCGCGACCGGGTGGCGTCGCCACTGTTCCAGCTCGGCAAGCGGGTGGAGCACGCGCTGGAGCGGGCACTGCCCGGCCGGTACGTCTCCCGGTACGAACTGGTGTCGTTCACCACCACCCCGTACGCCGACGTTCGGGACCGGGTTCGCCGGCAGCACCGGTTGCTCGGCGCGGCGGTGGTCGGGGTGGCCGCACTCACGCTGGCCGTGCTCGGTGGCCGGGGGAGGCGGGCGTGACGGGCTGGGATCCGGAACTCATGGCGGGCCGCCCGGCGGGCGCGCCCGGCCTGCTCCGCAACTTCGTCGCCGGTCGGTTCGTCGAGCCGGACGGCAGGACCTTCCCGAAGGTCAGCCCGGTCACCGGGGAGACCGTCTTCGAGGTGGCCGAGGCCGACGAGGCCACGGTGGACGCCGCCGTCTCGGCCGCCCGTGCCGCGTTGCGTGGACCCTGGGGTCGGCTCGGCGAGCGGGACCGCGCCGAGGTGCTGCGCCGGATCGCCGACGAGCTGGAGCGCCGGTTCGACGATCTGGTGACCGCCGAGGTGGCGGACACCGGCAAGTCGATCTCCCAGGCCCGGACCCTGGACATCCCGCGTGGGGCCGCCAACTTCCGGGCCTTCGCCGAGATCGTGGCCAGCGCGCCGACCGAGTCGTTCACGACGGTCACCCCGACCGGCGGCCGGGCCCTCAACTACGCGGTCCGCAAGCCGGTCGGGGTGGTCGCGGTCGTCGTACCGTGGAACCTGCCGCTGCTGCTGCTCACCTGGAAGGTGGCGCCCGCGCTGGCCTGCGGCAACGCCGTGGTGGTCAAGCCCAGCGAGGAGACCCCGGCCTCGGCCACGCTGCTCGCCGAGGTGATGGCCGCGGCCGGCGTACCGGACGGGGTGTTCAACCTGGTCCACGGGTTCGGACCGGATTCGGCCGGCGAGTTCCTGACCCGGCACCCCGGGGTGGACGCCATCACCTTCACCGGCGAGTCGGCGACCGGCAGCGCCATCATGCGGGCCGCCGCCGACGGGGTGAAGGCGGTCTCCTTCGAACTCGGCGGCAAGAACGCCGGCCTGGTCTTCGCCGACGCCGACCTGACCGCCGCGGTGGCCGGCTCGGTGCGGTCCAGCTTCACCAACGGTGGCCAGGTCTGCCTGTGTACGGAGCGGCTCTACGTGCAGCGGCCGGTCTTCGCCGAGTTCGCCGAGCGGCTGGCGGACCGGGCGACCGCGCTGCCGTACGGCTGGCCGGCGGACGAGGCCACCGCGAACATGCCGCTGATCTCCCGCCAGCACCGGGACAAGGTGCTCGGCTACTACGACCTGGCCCGCGCCGAGGGTGCGCAGGTGCTGGCCGGCGGTGGCACGCCGAGCTTCGGTGACGCCCGGGACGGTGGCGCGTACGTCCAGCCCACGGTGCTGACCGGCCTCGGGCCGGCGGCCCGGACCAACCGGGAGGAGATCTTCGGTCCGGTGGTCCACCTCGCGCCGTTCGACGACGAGGAGGAGGCGTTCGCGCTGGCCAACGACAGTGACTACGGCCTGGCGGCGACCGTCTGGACCCGGGACGTCGGCCGGGCGCACCGGGCCGGCGGCCGGCTCGACGCCGGCATCGTCTGGGTGAACACCTGGTTCCTGCGGGACCTGCGGACCCCGTTCGGCGGCGTCAAGGCCAGCGGCATCGGTCGCGAGGGCGGCACCCACTCACTGGACTTCTACTCCGAACTCACGAACGTCTGCGTGGACCTGTCATGACCGGGCGCAGCGAGGGAATCATCAGGGTCGGTGCGGTGGAGCCGCCTGGCGGGTCCGAGCGCAGCGAGGAGCCGACGTGAGCGAGCGGAACCAGTCCGGCGAGTGGGTCATCGACCCGGCTCCGTTCGACGTGGCGGCGGCCGCCGCCGAACTGGACGTGGCCCGGGAGAAGGGCCAGCCCTGCCCGCCGCTGCGTGGGCGGTTGCTGCCGGCCGGTGACGTCGAGGCCGCGTACCAGGTGCAGCGCCATCAGGTACGGCGGTGGCTGGCCGGCGGTGGACGCCGGGTGGGCGCGAAGATCGGCCTGACCTCCCGGGCGGTCCAGGAGACCTTCGGGGTGTACGAGCCGGACTTCGGCGTCCTCACCGACGCCATGGCGGTGCCCGACGGGGCCGAGGTGGACCTCGACCGGCTGCTCCAGCCCCGGGTCGAGGCCGAGGTGGCGTTCGTGCTCGGCGCCGACCTGACCGACGAGCGGGTGACCACCGTGGACGTCATCCGGGCGGTGGACCACCTGCTGCCGGCCATCGAGATCGTCGACTCCCGGATCGCCGGCTGGGACATCTCCATCGTGGACACGGTGGCGGACAACGCCTCCAGCGGGCTGTTCGTGCTCGGTACCACGCCGCGCCGGCTGGCCGACGTGGACCTGCGGCTGTGCGGCATGGTGCTGGAGCACGCCGGTGAGCCGGTGTCGGTGGGTGCCGGCGCGGCCTGCCTGGGCAACCCGTTGCACGCGCTGGCCTGGCTGGCGGCCACCCTGGTCCGGGGCGGTGATCCGCTGCGGGCCGGCGACGTGGTGCTGTCCGGCGCGCTCGGCCCGATGGTGCCGGTGACCCCGGGCGGCGCGTACGAGGCCCGGATCTCCGGTCTCGGCTCGGTCCGCACCTGCTTCTCCGCCGAACCGGCCCGCGAAGCGGGGCCCCGGTGAGCAACGGAGCAATGAGCGACGGCGCAGCGAGCAGCGGCGCGGTGAGCGGTGTCTCAGTGAGCGGTGGAAGTGGATCAGTTGACGGTGGACCCATGAACGGAGGACGGGACTTGACCCATGGCGTGGCCGTGATCGGGTCGGGCAACATCGGCACCGATCTGATGATCAAGGTGTTGCGGGTGTCGGAGACGCTCCGGATGGTCGCCATGGCGGGCGTCGACCCGGACTCCGACGGACTGGCCCGGGCCCGCCGGTTCGGCGTGGCCACCACCGCCGGCGGAGTGGCCGGGCTGGTGGCGTTGCCCGAGTTCGCCGACGTGGAACTGGTCTTCGACGCCACCTCGGCCGGGGCGCACCGGCACAACGACGCGGTGCTGGCCGCGCACGGCCGGACCGTTGTCGACCTGACCCCGGCCGCCCTCGGCCCGTACGTGGTGCCCCCGGTGAACCTGGACGCGCACCTGCACGAACGCAACGTCAACATGGTCACCTGCGGCGGCCAGGCCACCGTGCCGATCGTCGCGGCGGTCGGCCGGGTCACCCCGGTCGCGTACGGGGAGATCGTCGCCTCGATCGCCTCGAAGTCCGCCGGGCCGGGCACCCGGGCCAACATCGACGAGTTCACCGAGACCACCGCGCGGGCCATCGAGGTGGTCGGCGGCGCCGGGCGGGGCAAGGCGATCATCGTGCTGAACCCGGCCGATCCGCCGCTGCTGATGCGCGACACCGTCTACTGCCTCTGCCCGGACGCCGACGCCGACCGGACGGCCATCGCCGGTTCCGTGGCCGACATGGTGGCCACGGTCCAGCGGTACGTCCCGGGCTACCGGCTCAAGCAGGAGGTGCAGTTCGACCTCGTGGACAGCTTCGTGCCCGCGCTCGGCGGACGGTTCACCGGGTTGCAGGTGTCGGTCTTCCTGGAGGTCTCCGGCGCCGGGCACTACCTGCCGGCGTACGCCGGCAACCTGGACATCATGACCTCGGCCGCACTGCGCACCGGGGAGCGGCTGGTGGCCGTCCGGGCCGCCGACCGGCTGACCGGCCTGCGCGGAACGGGAGCAGCCCAATGAGCGAGCGTAGCGAGGAGCCGTCATGAGCGAGCTTTATGTCCAGGACGTGACGCTGCGGGACGGCATGCACGCCATCGGGCACCGGTACACCGTCGAGCAGGTCCGGGCCATCGCAGCGGCCCTGGACGCGGCCGGGGTGGCGGCCGTCGAGGTGGCGCACGGCGACGGGCTGGCCGGCTCCAGCGTCAACTACGGGCACGGCGCGGCCAGCGACGCCGACTGGATCGGCGCGGCGGCCGAGGTGCTGACCAACGCCCGGCTCACCACGCTGCTGCTGCCCGGCATCGGCACCATCGCCGACCTGCGGGCCGCCCGGGATCTCGGGGTGACCAGCGTACGGATCGCCACCCACTGCACCGAGGCGGACATCTCGGCCCAGCACATCTCGTGGGCCCGGGAGAACGGGATGGACGTCTCCGGGTTCCTGATGATGGCGCACCTGAACGACCCGGCCGGGCTGGCCGCCCAGGCCAAACTGATGGAGTCGTACGGCGCGCACTGCGTCTACGTGACCGACTCGGGTGGCCGGCTGCTCACCCGGGACGTGGCCGAGCGGGTCGACGCGTACCGGCAGGTGTTGGAACCCACCACGCAGATCGGCATCCACGCGCACCACAACCTGTCACTGGGGGTGGCCAACAGCGTGGCCGCGGTGGAGCACGGCCGGATCCCCGGTCCCGGCCCGGCGGACCCGGCCGCGCCGGCCGGGCGGACCGTCCGGGTGGACGCCTCGCTGGCCGGTCAGGGCGCCGGGGCCGGGAACGCGCCGCTGGAGGTCTTCGTGGCGGTGGCCGAACTGCACGGCTGGAAGCACGGCTGCGACGTGTTCGCGCTGATGGACGCCGCCGACGACCTGGTCCGGCCGCTCCAGGACCGGCCGGTACGGGTGGACCGGGAGACGCTGTCGCTGGGCTACGCCGGGGTCTACTCCAGCTTCCTGCGGCACGCCGAGCGGGCCTCGGCGAAGTACGGCGTGGACGTCCGGTCGATCCTGGTCGAACTGGGCCGCCGGCGGATGGTCGGCGGGCAGGAGGACATGATCGTGGACGTGGCCCTCGACCTGGCCAACCGGGAGGCGTCATGACCCCGCCCGACGTCACGGCCCTGGCCGAGCGGCTGGGTACCGCCGCCGACACCGCGACGCCCACCGCGCAGCTCGCGGCGGCGGCCGGTCTGGACGTCGACGGCGCGTACGCCGTGCAGACCGCCCTGGTCGAGCGCCGGCTGACCCGAGGCGAACGGCTGGCCGGGGTGAAAATGGGGCTGACCAGCCGGGCCAAGATGGCCCAGGTGGGCGTGGACGAGGTCATCTGGGGCCGGCTGACCGACGCGATGCGGGTGCCCGACGGCGGCACCGTGGACCCGGCCGGACTCATCCATCCCCGGGTCGAACCCGAGGTGGCGTTCCTGCTCGACCGGCTGCCCGAGCCGGGTGAACCCCTCGTCGACTTCGGCTCCGCCGTCCGGGCGGTCGCCCCGGCGATCGAGCTGATCGACTCCCGGTACGCCGACTTCCGGTTCTCGCTGCCCGACGTGATCGCCGACAACACCTCGGCCGCCGCGTTCGTGGTGGGCCAGTGGTCGCCCGTACCGGACGGGCTGGACAACCTCGGCGTGCTGCTGGAGATCGACGGGCGGGTCGCCCAGGTCGGTTCGACCGCGGCCATCCTCGGCGACCCGCGCCGGGCGCTGGCCGAGGGGGTACGGCTGGCCGGCCGGTACGGCGTCCGGCTGCGCGACGGTTGGGTGTTCCTGGCCGGCGCGGCGACCGCGGCCGTACCGCTGCGGCCCGGCGCGCACGTCCGGGCCGTGGTGGAGAAGCTCGGCGCGGCCTCGCTGAAGGCGTCGTCGTGACCGGGGTGGCGCCGGGTTGGTTTCCGGCCACCCCGCCCCACTCCGGGCGGTCAGGTCTGGTGTCGGCGGGCGGCGGCGGGGTGCGGTGTTGGTTTCCGGCCGTCCCGCCCCACTCCGGGCGGTCAGGCTTGATCCCTGCGTGGGGCGGAACGGCCGGAAACCAGTCGGTGGGCGCTGCCTGTCCGTCGGTGGCGGGGGGTGGGGGCGATGGTCGCTGAGGCGCGGACCGTGGCCGGGAAGGCGGTGCCGCGGGGGGCGTTTCCGCACGTCAAAGTGGCTGGTGGGTTCGTCTTCGTCTCCGGTACGTCGTCCCGTCGGCCGGACAACACCATCGCCGGCGCGCGGGTCGACGCGCTCGGCACCACTTCGCTGGACATCCGGGTGCAGACCCGGGCGGTGCTGGAGAACATGCGGGACCTGCTGCGTTCGGTGGGCGCGGACCTCACCGACCTGGTGCAGGTCACCACGTATCTGGTCAACATGAACGACTTCGGTGGCTACAACGAGGTCTACGCGGAGTTCTTCGACGCCACCGGGCCGACCCGGACCACGGTGGCGGTACACCAACTGCCGCACCCGCACCTGCTCATCGAGATCCAGGCCGTCGCCGCGCTGCCCGACGGCGCCCTTGCCAAGGAGGTTGGTCGTGAGTGAGATCGCCGAGCCGTTCAGCTTTCCCGGTTGGATCGCCGACAACCAGCACCTGCTCAAGCCGCCGGTCGGCAACCGGGAGATGTTCCCCGGCGGCAGCGACTTCATCGTGATGGTGGTCGGTGGCCCGAACCAGCGCACCGACTTTCACGTCGACCCGTACGAGGAATTCTTCTACCAGGTCAAGGGCGACATGCACATCAACCTGATGCTGCCGGACGGTCCGCGTCGGGTGGACGTCCGGGAGGGTCAGATGTGGATGCTGCCCCGCGACACCCCGCACTCGCCGCAGCGGGAGGCCGGTTCGATCGGCATGGTGGTGGAACGGGTGCGCGAGCCCGGGACGCTGGAGAGGTTCCAGTGGTACTGCGCCGAGTGCGGTAACCGGGTGTACGAAGTGGAACTCCAGGTCCGGGACATCGCCGCCGACCTGCCGCCGGTGTTCGAGGCGTTCTACGCCGACGAGTCGGCCCGCACCTGTGACCGGTGTGGCACCGTGCATCCGGGCAAGGGCTGATGGCTCAGCCGGCCCGGCCGTCGCCCGGTCCGTCGGCTCCGGCCGGTCCGTCGGCTCCGGCCGGTCCGTCGGCTCCGGCCGGTCCGTCGGCTCCGGCCGATCGGGTGGGCCAGCCGGTTCCGCCCGTGCCGGCCAGCTCGCCGGTGGTGGACGTACACACCCATGTCGTACCCCGGGGGTGGCCGGACCTGGCCACGGCCTGCGGTGGTTCCGGCTGGCCCTGGCTGCGGATCGACTCGGAGCGGGCCGCCATGATCATGGTGGCGGAGACCGAGTTCCGGCCGGTCGGGGCGGAGTGCTGGGACGCGCCGACCCGGTTGGCCGACATGGCGGCCGACGGCGTGGACCTCCAGGTGATCTCGCCGACACCGGTGTTCTTCTGCTATGACCGGCCCGCCGATCAGGCGGCCAAGGCGGCGCGGATCTTCAACGACCGGATCCTGGAGATCGCCGCCGGTGCGGACCGGCTGGTGCCGTTCTGCCAGGTGCCGTTGCAGGACCCCGACGCGGCCTGTGCCGAGTTGGACCGGTGCCTCGCCGCCGGGCACGTCGGGGTGGAGATCGGCAACCACGTCGGGGATCGGGACCTGGACGACGCGGGGATGGTCACCTTCCTGCAACACTGCGCCGAGGTCGGCGCGCCGGTCTTCGTCCACCCGTGGGACATGCCCGCCGGTCCCCGGTTGGACCGCTGGATGGCCCGATGGCTGGCCGGGATGCCGGCCGAGACGCACCTGTCGGTGCTGGCGCTGATCCTGGGCGGTGTCTTCGACCGGGTGCCGCCGACGCTGCGGATCTGCTTCGCGCACGGCGGCGGCAGCTTCCCGTTCTGGCTGGGTCGCGCCGACAATGCCTGGCACCGCCGGGGTGACCTGGTACGCGGTGCGTCCAGCGCCCCGCCCAGCTCCTACCTGGACCGGTTCTCGGTGGACTCGGTGGTCTTCGACCCGGCGGCCCTGCGGCTGCTGGTCGACACCATGGGCGTCGAGCGGGTCATGCTGGGCAGCGACTACCCGTACCCGCTGGGGGAGCGCCCGGCGGGCGCGGTGATCCGCCGGGCCGACTTCCTCAGCCCGGAGCAGCGTGACCTGCTGCTCGGCGGCAACGCGCTGCGTTTCCTCGGCCGTCCCACCGGGGCGTAGCCGGAGCCGGGTCGTGGCGCAGGCGGGCGCCGGCTCCAGGGGGGACCGCGAGCCGGCCGACCGGGGCTGATTCCGGACGTGTAGGAGCGACCCGTACGGGGAACACCAGGGCGCCGGCGTGGCGGATCGCCACCCGGGAGCAGGGCTGGACGTGCTCTCCGCTAACGTGAGCACGGCTGGATCGGACCCGCCGACGACGTCGTGGGCGGTCCGAGGAGACCATTCGACTTTCAGATCTTCGCCTGGGGGCGTTGAGGTTGTCTGTTACCGAGACGTTGCTGATCTTCGTCGGCATCCCGGCCCTCGTCGTGCTGGTGATCGCCGGCCTGACGTTCGCCGGGCGGGGCCGTGGCACCGCCAACCGGCGGTACCGGCCGGGCCGCCCGTTCGACTTCACGCCGGTGTGGTTCCTGTCCGCGCCGGAGCAGCTCGCCGAGACGGCTGGAGTGGCGCTGCCGGCCGGTGCCCAGGCTCCCGCGCTGGTCAGCAGTGCGGTCGAACACCGGCCCGAGACCGCGGCCCGGATCGGCACGACGGGAGGCGCAAGTGACCGTTGGTGAGATGTCGAAGCGGGATGTGATGCCGGAGTACCGGGGAGAACGTCCGGCTGTGCTCGACGGCCCGTTCACGACCCGTCAACTGCTCCGGATCGACGAGGCGATGCGGACGGCCGACCGCGCCACCGGCCTGGTCTTCTCGATCTACGTCGGTGGCCTGGACGAGCCCGTCCGGGAGCACGCCGAGCGGCTGCACCGGCAGCTCGCCGACCCGGATCACGCGGTGTTGATCGCGCTCTCGCCGAACCAGCGCCGGCTGGAGGTGGTGACCGGCGCGAGGGCCCGGCGCCGCATCCCGGACCGGGAGGCGAAGCTCGCCGCACTGTCCATGGTGGCCGCCTTCGGCGGTGGCGACCTGGCCGGTGGCATCCTGGCCGGCCTCGACCAGCTCGCCTCCCGGGCCGGCAAGCCCGACTGACGCTCGCCTCCCGGGCCGGCAAGCCCGACCGACGGTTTGGCCGGTAAGGCCGACTGACGGCTCGCCTCGCGGCGCCGGCAAGGCAAGCTGACGGCGCCACGCGGACAGGGTGTTGCCGTCAGGGCGCGGTGATCCAGCTCGCGGGTCGCACCTGGACCGGGAAGGGTCGGTCGATCCGGATGCTGTCGGTGCCGCCGACCGAGGCGAGCAGCCGGTAGCGGCCGAGTTTGGTGATCCGGTCATGCCGGCGGCTGCTCGGCGACTCGACCTCGACCACCAGCGCGGCCTGGATCGGCTCGTGCCAGAGCACGCCGCGGGGTGAGTCCGGCCGCAGCACGGTGAGGTCCGGGATGACGCTCGCACTCGACAGCCGGAGGCCGACCTCCCGGATCACCCGCCACCCGGTCGGCAGCGCCGAACGCAGCGTCATCCGCACCTCGTCGGCCAGCTCGTGGTGGCCCAGACGACAACGGCCCAGACGACAACGGCCCGGACCGGCCCGGGTCACGGGTCGATCCGGGCCGCGTACCGGATTCGGCGGGGCGTCGGCGACGAGGCCGCCGGGCGCCCGCTGCGGTCAGGCGGTGCGGGCGTCGCGGCTGCGGGCGCGTTGGGCGCGCAGGACGCCGTCCCGGCCCTCGGCCACCAGCCGACGCAGCGGCGCCGGGTGGCTGGCGGCCGCCAGCCAGCTGTCGGTGGCGGCCACCGTGTCGTCTCCGACGTGGAACATCGGGTACGCCAGCAGGGCGAACTCCTGTGCCGGTTCGCTGTCCCGGCGTGCCCAGACCGCGTCCGCGTCGGCGAAGAACCGTTCGACGTACGGCGCCGTGAGCTCGACCTGCGCCGGGTGGTGGAAGCCCTGCAACAGGGCGCGGTTACGCCAGTTCGGCAGCGCCTCCTCGCCGGTCAGCTCCCGCCACACCCGGGCCTTGTTCTCGGCCGTCGGCACCAGCGCGCGGGCCAGCGCGGCCTCCCGCTCGCCGCCGGTGGTCCGGTCCCCGGCCAGCTCGGTCTCGATCAGGTCGGTGTCGGCGACCCCGTTCGCGACGAGCGACTGGATGAGCGTCCAGCGCAGTTCGGTGTCGATGGTCAGCCCGGCCGGGACGTCGGTGCCGGACAGCCAGCCGCGCAGGATGCTCAGGTCGGCGTCCGATCGGGCGGCCGAGGCGAAGACGCGGGCCCAGGCGAGCTGGAGGCCGCTGCCCGGCTCGGCGGTCCGCAGCGTCGCGTACGCGGTCCGGGCGAGCGCGGTCCGTCCCTCGGGCGCCCAGGCCGGATCGGCGTACATGGTCAGTGCCGCCTCGACCTGGCGCAGCGTCGGGGTCACCAGGTTGATGTCGGTCTCCCGGGGCAGGCCGGCGAGGACCAGCGCCACGTAGTCCCGGGCGGCCAGTTCGGCGTCCCGGAGCATGTCCCAGGCGGCCGTCCAGCACAGCGCCCGGGGGAGGGACTTCTCGAACCCGGCGATGTGCTCGACGACGCACGCCATCGACCGCTCGTCCAGCCGCAGCTTCGCGTACGTGAGGTCGTCGTCGTTGAGCAGCAGGACGTCCGGCGCGGTCACCCCGACCAGTTCGGCCAGTTCGGTGGTGTCACCGGTCACGTCGACCTCGATCCGGTCCCGCCGGACCAGCCGGCCGTCGGCCAGGTCGTACAGGCCGACGCCGATCCGGTGGGTACGCAGCGTGGAGTGCTCGGCGGGCGCGTCCTGGCGGATCGTGACCCGCTCGTACCGGCCGTCGGCGCCGATGGTCACCTCCGGGCGCAGCGTGTTGACCTGCGCCGTCTCCAGCCACTGGGCGGCGAACTTGCGCAGTTCCCGGCCCGAGGCCGCCTCCAGCTCGGTGAGGAGGTCGTCGAAGGTGGCGTTGCCCCAGGCGTGCTTGCCGAAGTACGCGCGCAGCCCGGCCAGGAAGGGATCGAGCCCGACGTACGCGACGAGCTGCTTGAGGACGCTCGCACCCTTGGCGTAGGTGATCCCGTCGAAGTTGACCTCGACAGCCTCCATGTCCGGCATGTCGCAGTACACCGGGTGCGTCGAGGAGAGCTGGTCCTGCCGGTAGCCCCAGTTCTTCCGTACGGCCAGGAAGGTCGTCCAGGCGTCGGTGAACCGGGTGGCGTGGGTGTTCGCCCAGTGGCTGGCCCATTCCGCGAACGACTCGTTGAGCCACAGGTCGTTCCACCACCGCATGGTGACGAGGTCACCGAACCACATGTGCGCCAGCTCGTGCAGGATCGTGTTGGCCCGCTGCTCGTACTCGTAGTCGGTGACCTGCGAGCGGAACAGGTAGTGCGCCTCGGCGTGGGTCACGCAGCCGAAGTTCTCCATCGCCCCGGCGTTGAAGTCCGGCACCCAGACCTGGTCGTACTTCGGTAGCGGGTAACGCACCCCGAACTGCTCGTGGAAGAAGTCGAAGCCCTGCTTCGTGATCAGGAACAGGTCGTCGGAGTCCAGGTGCGGCGCCATCGAGGCCCGGCAGAACACCCCCAGGTCGACGCCGTCGTGGGTCTCGCGCACCTCGTGGTACGGGCCGGCGCAGAGCGCGTTGACGTAGGTGCCCATCCGCACCGAGTCGGCGAAGTGGACGGTTTTGGTGTCCTCGGTGGCCTGCTCCACGGTCCGTACCGGCATGTTGGAGACGACCAGCCAGTGCGCGGGCACGGTGGCGTGCCAGGTGAAGACGCTCTTCAGGTCCGGCTGGTCGAAGCAGGCGAACACCCGCTGGGCGTCGTTGGTTTCGAACTGACTGTAGAGATAGGTCTCGCCGTCCACCGGGTCGACGCTGCGGTGCAGTCCCTGGCCGCTGCCCGAGTACGTGAAGTCGGCCTCGACCACGAGGGTGTTCTCGGCCGCGAGTCCGGTCAGCGGCAGGCCGCTCTCGGACGACCATCCCGAATGGTCCACCGGAACACCGTTGAGGGTTACCGAGCGGATCGCGGAAGCTGCGATGTCGATAAATGTCCCGGCACCCGGTTCGGTGCACCGGAAATTGACGGTTGTAGTGCCGCGAAAGGTCGGACTACCCGTGGCCCGAACCGCATTGGACAGATCGAGATCGATGTCGTAGCCGAGGACGTCCAGCAGGCGGGCCCGCTCCGTCGCCTCGGCCTGGGTCAGGTTATGCACTCCTGGCACGTGAAATCTCCATCCGTCTCGCTCGATCCACCGAGATGTCCCGGCGACCGCTGCCCGGGTCAGCAGCAGCGGCTTTGGTTGGAGTCTCGCATGTTAGGAGGCGAACGGGGTGTCCTAGGTCACCGGCCGGTTTTCCGGTCGGCGGCGGGTCCACGGGATAATGATCTGTTGAGTGCCGGACGCCGTCTCGGCGGACCGGTGACGTCACGATGCGGGAGGGGTTGCCGTGACCGAGCGCGCGACCGTAGACATGTGGTTCGACCCGATCTGCCCGTGGGCCTGGCTCACCTCACGGTGGCTGTTGGAAGTGGAGAAGGTCCGGCCGGTCCAGATCAATTTCCATGTGATGAGCCTGTCGGTCCTCAACGAGGGCCGCGATCTGCCGGAGCAGTACCGGGAGCTGATGGAGACGGGCTGGGCACCCGTACGGATCTGCATCGCCGCCGAGAAGAAGTACGGCCCGCAGGTGCTGCGTGACCTCTACACCGCGCTCGGCACCCGGATCCACCCCGGCCACCAGGAGCGGGGCGTCGAGCTGTACGCCGAGGCGCTGGCCGAGGCGGGGCTGGACCCCGACCTGGTCAAGGCCGCGGTCAGCACCGAGTACGACGAGGCCCTGCGGGCCAGCCACAACGCTGGAATGAAGCCCGTCGGCACCGACGTGGGTACCCCGGTCATCCACGCGCCAGGCCCGGACGGCAGCCCGGTGGCCTTCTTCGGCCCGGTGGTGACCCCGGCGCCCAAGGGGGAGGCGGCCGCCCGACTCTGGGACGGCGTCCTGCTCGTCTCCGCGACCCCCGGCTTCTACGAGTTGAAGCGGTCCCGCGAGCAGGGTCCGATATTCGACTGAACCACGTACGGATTTCGGCGAACCGCCCGGACACGATCGTCACAGTCGATACCGTGACCGTGTCTGGGCGGCCCGCCCCGGGGAACGGTCGCGGGGTGCGTCGCCGTGGTCGCGCGGGCTGTGGCCCGCCGTACGGGAGGCACCCGATGGTCGAGCACCGCCGCACAACCGCCGAGGAGTCCCCGGGCCGGCTCGGGGACGAGGCGAGCCGCAACCTCGGGGACGAGGTGAGCCGCAACCTCGGCGCCGAGTACTGGTCGGTGGATGACTGCGGCTGGTCCAGCCTGTGTCCGGGACTGCCGGAGAACCTGGTGGACCTGCTGGCTCCGCCCATCCTGGTGGGCGCGGTGCCCACCGGTCACCTGGTGACGACCGGCCGACCGGGCTGGTCCCGACCCGGTGACTCACGCCGGCCCGGTGGGCGGCACCGACGACCGGTCGCCGGCCCCAGCTGACTCGCCGGCCCAGCCGACACCGGGCCGACCGGGCCGACCGGTGACTGTCCGATCTCCAGGACACCCCGGGGTATCCGTGAGCGGCGCGTGCCGGCGCCGGTAGCGTCTCGGGTCATGACGGTCGTACACCCGATCAACCGGGCCTGGATCTCCACCGGTGGCACCGGCGCGCAGAACTACGACGAGTTCGCCGACGACGCGGAGATCACCGCGATCATCGAGGCCAACCCGCACAGCGCCCTGGCCATCGAGATGCCGCACCGGGCGCCGGACAGCCTGGGCCGGTCCTTCGCCGAGTCGCTGCCCGCCGCCGCGGAACGGCTGGCCGAGGCGAAGGCCGACGGCAGCTACACCCCGGCCGAGGACGTGGTGGTGCTCTACCGGATCAGCTCGGCCGTCGAGGAGCCCGCGTACGGGCTTTTCGCGCTGGTGGACACCGGGGAGATCTCCACCAGCGCCGACGAGCCGGGCCTGGTGATCCGCAACGAGGACGTGTTCGTGGAGAAGGTCCGGGAGCGGGTCGCGCTGGCCGACGCGGTCGGGCACCTGCTCTCCCCGGTCCTGCTGTTGCAGACCGGCAGCGGGGCCCGGCTGCACGCGGCCCTGGCCGCGGCGACCGAGGCGGCCGGCGTGCCCGCGGCCACCGACGTCGACCAGGCGGGGCGTACCCACGCGATCTGGCTGCTCGGGCCGGGCCCGTCCCAGGACGAGCTGCTCGCGCTGGCCGGTGGCGGCGAACTGGTGGTGGCGGACGGCAACCACCGCAGCCTGGCCGCGCAGACCGGCGGGCTGTCCCGGTTCCTCGCCGTGGTCACCACCCCCGCGTCGGTGGCCATCCAGCCGTACAACCGGCTGGTCAGCGAGCTGACCGTGGACCAGGGCGAGCTGCTGGACCGGCTCCGGGCCGCCGGGGTCGAGGTGACCGAGGCCGGCACCACGCCCGTCGTACCGGCCCCCGGCGAGCCGGTACGGCTCTACGTCGCCGGCCGCACGTACGAGGTGCGGCTGCCGGTCGGCGGTGCCGGCGGGGTGGACGACCTGGACCACGCGCTGGTCGAGCGGGTGCTGCTGCGGGACGTGCTGGGGCTGGACCCGGGCGACAAGCGGATCACCTACGTCGGTGGCGACTACCCGGCGAGCTGGCTCGCCCGGGAGGTGGACGCCGGCCGGGCCGAGCTGGCCGTGCTGATCGCGCCGGTCACCGTCGACGACTTCGTGGCGGTGAACCTGGCCCGGCAGAAGATGCCCCGCAAGAGCACCTGGTTCACCCCGAAGGCCCGCGGTGGCCTCGTACTGGCCGAGTTGTCCGACCGCTCGAAGTGATCCTTGTCCGGCCGGGCCCGCCCGCGGTGCGGGACCGGCCGGCGGGCTGACACACTGCCCGGTATGCGCGTCTACCTGGGAAGTGACCACGCCGGCTTCGAACTGAAGGTGCATCTGGCGAACCACCTGGCCAACTCCGGCTATGACGTGGTGGACGTCGGACCCCGGGCCTTCGACCCGGACGACGACTACCCGACCTTCTGCCTGCACACCGGGACCAGGACGGTCGCCGACCCGGGCAGCCTGGGGGTGGTGATCGGCGGTTCGGGCAACGGCGAGCAGATCGCCGCCAACAAGGTTCCCGGGGTACGCGCGGCGTTGGCCTGGAACGTCGAGACCGCCCAGCTCGCCCGGCAGCACAACGACGCCAACGTGGTGGCGATCGGGGCCCGGCAGCACACCCTGGACGATGCGACGAGCCTCGTCGAGGCGTTCCTCACCACGCCGTTCTCCGGCAACGAGCGGCACGCGCGCCGGATCGAGCAGGTGGCCGCGTACGAGAAGGCCCACGACCTGCCCCCGCTGCCCTAGGGATCGGGTCCCAGGACCCGGGTCCGAGGCCACCGGGCCGTTCCCGCGCGTGCGGGAACTGTCGCGTGCGGGGACTGTCGCGTGCGGGGACTGTCGGTCGGCCGGTCAGCGCGAGTGTCTGGGCAGTTCCTCGCGGGGCGTCCAGTTGCGCCGGACGATCGTCAGTTCCGCCTCCGCCGTCGCGAGCTGGCGGTCGGTGGGCCGGGCCGCGTCCCGGGCCCGCATCGCGGCGGTCACGCCGACCTGCGAGGAACCCGATCCGACCAGGCCGCGCAGCCCCCGGTCCCCGTCCCGATCCTCCACGGGCGGGGCACCACGGCGCCGACCGGTCGGTTCGGGCGCCGGGTCGGACACCTCGCTGGTGACCGCCGCCGGTTCCGTCCGGTTGGCCCGCGCCACCCCGTCGCCGGGCCGACCGCCGTCCGGCGCGTCGATCTCGGCGCCGTGCCGGGACCGTCGCCGCCGCCGCTCCACGTCCGCCATACCCCGACGGTAGCCGGTAACCGGCCGGACCGCGCCGGCCGGTGGGATCGGGTTCGGCCGGCTCCGCCCCGCGGGTCCGGGCACCCGTTCAGAAGAACTCGGTGCCCGCCGGCCCCGGATGCCAGCCGAAGCCGGCACTCGCCCTGGCCACCGCACCCGGCCGCAGTTCCCGAACCCGCCCGACGGTGTGCAACGCGGCCAGCGACGGGGCGCCGAGATAGATCGCCCCGAGGTCACGCACGTCGCACCCCAGGTCGGCGGGCTCCGGGGTGGCGACGCAGCGGGCGCCGTCGAGGTCCCCGGTCAGCCGCCACCGACCGGCGTTCTCCGGCAGCAGGGCGTCGGTCACCTCCAGCACCACGTCGACCGGGGCCGCGTAGCGGCGGGCGGCCAGCGCCGTGGGCACGTCCACCAGCCGGATCCAGAGTCCGTCCCGCAGCCCGGCACCGAGCCGGGCGTGCTCGTCGACCAGATACAGCAGCGGCTCGTCCAGCGCCGCGAGCTGCATGGTCACCGTGCGGGTCAGGTCGATCGAGAGCAGGAAGCTCCACAGCGCGGCGTACGAGTCCGGGTTGACGGCCGTCAGCTCGCGCAGCAGCACCGTGCCCGCCGGTCCGCCGTCATTCCAGTCGCCCCGGACCCGGTACAGGGCGTAGCCGTCCACCCCGTCGGGACCCGAGTGCAGCACCGCGCGCAACTCGGTGGCGCCACCCCGGCGGCCGGGTGGGTCGGCCAGTGCCTCCCGCCACCAGGCGTCGTTCCGGCTCGACCGGCCGGGCCGGCCGGCCGGGGCGGACCGGACCAGGTCGTGCAGCCGGGCCAGGTCCGCGCGGACGGCCTGCGGATCGGCCAGCGACACCCCCTCCACGGGGTGGGACAACCGCGCCTCGCGACTGTCGACCCGCAACGACAGCCGCTGCGCCGCGCGCCCGTAGCCGAACCGTGGATAGATCCGTCCCTCGCTCGCCCAGAGCACCGCGACGGGTTCCCGACCGGCGTCCCGGATATCGCGTAGCTGACGGTGCATCAGCCGGGTCAGCAGCCGGCGGCGCCGGTGGGTGGGCGCGACGCCGACCTGGGTGACGTGCGCGGCCGGCAGCACGGCTCCGGGCACGGTCAGCTCCCGGGTGAACGCGCCGGCGTGCGCCACCAGGCTGTCGCCGTCCCGGACCAGCAGGGCCCGGTCCGGCTCGTAGACGTTTCGGGCGCTGTCCCGCTCGTCCGCGTCGAACGTCTGGAGGAACACCGTACGCAGCAGCTCGAAGACATCGTCCCAGTCTTCCGGGGTGCCGGTCAGGATGGGCGGTTGCGCGTCGGTCATCCCCTCTGTCTAGCCGAGCGGTGCCAGGGGCGGCGACCCCTTTGTCGGCTCGTTACCCTCGGATGTGGGACGGGTGGCGGGGATCGGACCGCGCCCGATGGGGAGGAACCATGTCGGACCAGTTCCAGCCGTGGGCCGAGCGGACCGTCGAGCTACCGCCGGAGGAGCACGGATTCCGCCGTGGGGTGGCGTCGGTGGGAGCGCCGCGTACGCCACGTACGGAGAGCTTTCCCACGGTGTCGCAGGAGCCCACCGGCACCGGGTGGCCGGACGCGGAGGAGCTCCCGGTACGGCGACCGCTCGGGTACCACCTGGCCCGGTTGCGCCGGGGCGGCGAGTGGAGTGCGTTCGGTGGCCTGTTCGCCTTCGTCTGCTGGGGTGTCTGGGCGATCTCCTCCCGGGGTGACCTGTCCAGCCCGGTTGCCGCCTTCGTGCTCACCCTGCTGGTCGCGGTGGGCCTGTTCGCGCTGGCCCGGCTGCTCGGTCGGATGGTGTGGGAGCGGCAGCTCGGTCGCCCGCGCCGGACCGCTCGGGGCGCCCACCTGGTGACCGGGATCTTCCTGGCCGGGGTTGGGCTGGCCTACCTGCGCCAGACCGACTGGGTGATGTCCGCCTGGCACTGGGTGTTCAACTCGTGACCCGGGTTCCGGCGTGATTCAGGCCACCGGTTGCTGAGTCGACTGACCGGGGTGCCCGGAGGCCGTGTTCGGCCAGTGGGCCGACCCGCCACCCCCGATCGGCGCAACCGGCCAGCAGATCCGGCAGCGCGTCGAGGGTGGCCCGCCAGGAACCCGGCGCGCAGGTGCGGTCGGAGTCGTGCAGCAGCACGGTGCCGCCGCCGGTGAGGCCGCTGCGCACGGTCACCAGCACGGACCTGGCCGTCGCGCCGGCCGTCCAGTCCCGCCCCCAGCAGGTCCACAGCACCGGGGTCAGCCGTAGCCGCCGGGCGGCGACCAGGGCCGCCCCGGTCAGCACCCCGTACGGCGGGCGGTAGAACACCGGCGACCGGCCGGCGGCCTCGGCGATCACGTCCCGGGCCCGGGCCAGGTCCCGATGGGTCGAGCGGGCGTCGGTGAGCAGCAGGTTCCGGTGTCCCCAGCCGTGCACGGCCACCTCGTGGCCCGCCGCGACCAACTCGCCGACCAGTCCGGGAGCCCGGACCGCCGCCGCGCCGAGCAGGAAGAAGGTGGCCCGGACCCGGTGCGCCGCGAGGACGTCCAGGAACCGGGGCGTGGCGACCGGGTCCGGCCCGTCGTCGAAGGTGAGGGCGACCCGGTCCGGTGCGCCCCGGCCGGACAGCCCGGGAAACCAGCGCAGCCGGACCGAGGGCAGCACCGTGGCCGCCGGCAGGGCCTGCGCCAACCCGGCCGAGGCCAGGGTGGCCAGTGCGGTGCCGGCGACCGCCCGGATCCGATGGTACGTAGGCATCCGTCCGTTCTACCCGATCAGGCCGGTTTGTTGGCGTCTTCCGGCGGCTCGGCGTGCCCGCGTTCCCGGACGATGGCGACCGGGCAGTGACCGTGGTGCAGCAGTTGCTGGCTCACCGAGCCGAGCAGCAGCCCGGTGAAGCCGCCGTGACCGCGTGAACCGACCACGACCAGCGCGGCCGACCGGCTGGCCTCGACCAGCGCCGGCCCCGGGCTCTCGGCCAGCACCGAGACGTCGACCGGCACCCGCGGGTACTTCTCCCGCCAGCCGGCCAGCAGTTCCTCGACCGACCGCCGTTCCGCGGCGCTGACGTCGGTGAGGTCGAACGCCGGCAGTTGCCACCCGGTGGCCGGTGGTGTCCAGGTCGCGACCACCCGCAGCCGCAGGTCGCGGGCGGCGGCCTGCTCGAAGGCGAAGCCGAGCGCCAGCACCGAGGCGGCGGAACCGTCCACCCCGACCAGCACGTGGTTCGGGGCCTGCGGTCCCGGCCCGCCCGTCCGGACCACCACCACCGGGCAGCCCGCGTGGGCGGAGACGGTGACCGCGGTCGAGCCGACCAGCAGCTCCGCGAAGCCGCCGCGGCCCCGGTGCCCCAGCACCAGCAACGCGGCCGTGCCGGACAGCTCCCGCAGCACGACGCTCGGCGACCCGTCCCGGACCGTCCCCGAGACGACCACGGTGGGCCGGGACTCGGCGGCGCGGGCGATCGCGGTGTCGAGCAGCCGCTGCGCGGCTGGCCGGGCCGTCGGATCGGGCCGGTACGTCGGGCGGGCCGCGACCGGGCCCGCAACCGTGGGCAGTTCCAGCGCGAACACCAGCCGGACCGGCGCGACGGACCGGGCGGCCTCGTCGAGCGCCCAGTCGAGCGCGGCCTCGGCGCCGGGGGATCCGTCGTATCCGACCATGATGGGTAGGGTGGTCATGGCAACCTCCTCGCGGAACGCGGCGGGATTTCTCCGCGCACCCCAAGCGAACGCCGGTCCGGTGGGTTCCGGCAGGGGCCTGTGGCCCGGTTCCACCCGTCGGACGGCCCGGTGTGTGCTCCTCCCGGCCCGTTCGGCCGTACCTACCATGGGTGCGGAAGCTCGCCGGCCGTCGCGAGTGGTACCGGCACCCGGGGCCGGCGCGGTGGTGGCGGCCCGAGCAAACCGGCGACGACAGGCAGGCGAAACGAATGAGTGAACAGGCAACCCCCGCTCGTGGCACGGCGCGGATCGGGGTGACCGGACTGGCGGTCATGGGTCGCAACCTGGCCCGCAACCTGGCCAGGAACGGCTTCCCGGTCGCGGTACACAACCGGTCGCCCGAGCGGACCCGCAGCCTTGTGGCCGAGCACGGTGACGAGGGCACGTTCGTGCCGAGCGAGTCGCTGGCGGACTTCGTCGCCTCGCTGGAGCGGCCGCGTGCGGTGATCGTGATGGTCAAGGCCGGTGCGCCGACGGACGCCGTCATCGACGAGCTGATCCCGCTGCTGGAGGCCGGCGACATCGTGGTGGACTGCGGCAACGCGCACTACGCGGACACCCGGCGGCGGGAGGAGGCGCTGCGTGAGCACGGGCTGCACTTCGTCGGCACCGGGGTGTCGGGCGGCGAGGAAGGCGCGCTGAACGGCCCGAGCATCATGCCGGGCGGATCGGTCGAGTCGTACCAGAAGCTCGGCCCGATCTTCGAGAAGATCGCCGCTCAGGTGGACGGCACGCCGTGCTGCGCCCACATCGGACCGGACGCCGCCGGGCACTTCGTCAAGATGGTCCACAACGGCATCGAGTACGCCGACATGCAGCTCATCGCCGAGGCGTACGACCTGCTGCGGACCGGGCTCGGCGCGGAGCCGGCGGAGATCGCGGAGATCTTCTCGGGCTGGAACTCCGGTGACCTGGAGTCGTTCCTCATCGAGATCACCGCGGATGTGCTGGCGCACACCGACGCGGCGACCAAGCGGCCGTTCGTGGACATCGTGCTGGACCAGGCCGAGCAGAAGGGCACCGGCCGGTGGACGGTGCAGAGCGCGCTCGACCTGGGCATCCCGATCACCGGTATCGCCGAGGCCACCTTCGCCCGGTCACTGTCCGGGCACGCCGACCAGCGGGCGGCGGCGGTCCGCGCCTTCGCCGAGGTGGACGCCGCCCCCGCGCCGTGGGCGACCGGCGACCGGGAGACCTTCATCGAGGACGTCCGGCGGGCGCTGTACGCCTCGAAGATCGTCGCGTACGCCCAGGGGTTCGACCACATCGAGGCCGGCAGTGACGAGTACGGCTGGGACGTCGACCGGGGTCAGCTGGCCACCATCTGGCGGGGCGGCTGCATCATCCGGGCCCGCTTCCTGGACCGCATCCGCGAGGCGTACGACGAGCAGCCCGACCTGCCGAGCCTGCTGGTGGCGCCGTACTTCGCCAAGGGCGTGACGGACGGCGTGCCGAGTTGGCGGCGGGTCGTCGGGGACGCCGCCCGGTACGGCGTGCCGGCACCGGCGTTCTCCTCGTCGCTGGCGTACTTCGACGCGCTGCGCCGGGACCGGCTGCCGGCCGCGCTCATCCAGGGCCTGCGGGACAACTTCGGCGCGCACACCTACCGCCGGGTCGACCGGGACGGTTCCTTCCACACCGAGTGGGCCGGCGACCGCGCCGAGTCACCCGCCTGAGTCGTCGGGACGCCACCGGCCCCGCTCTCCGGGCCGGTGGCGCCCTCCGACCACCGGAGGAGCCATAACCTCGGCTGGGGCGGGTATCCGCCCGGCATGGCGTCCCAGCGGCACAGACCGGACGCCGCGCGGAGGCGGGATGCGGCCGGGCCGCGGCGCCTGCACGTCGACGCGGTGCTCGCCGACCTGCGCCGGCGCACCGCCGCGACGACCCGGGAACGGATCCGGCAACTCCAGCTCACGGCGATGCTCGCGTTGCAGGGAGCGGTCGCCGCCAGCCTGTCCTGGATGATGGCGCACGACGTGCTGGACAACCCGTCGCCGGTGTTCGCGCCGGCCGCCGCGGTCGGCGTGATCGTCTCGTCGGTCGGGCAGCACCTACGGCGGTCCGTCGAGCTGGTCATCGGGGTGGTGCTCGGCGTCGCCGTCGGCGACTTCCTGGTGAACCAGCTGGGCACCGGCTGGTGGCAACTGGGCCTGATCGTCGGGCTGGCCATCGTGATCGCCCTGCTGGTCGGCGGGCGGGGCACCCTGGTGGCCCAGGCCGGCAGCACGGCGGTGCTGATCGCCGCCCTGTCCCCGAGGTCGGGGATGCTGGAGTTCCCGCGCATCGTCGACGCCCTGGTGGGTGGTTCGATCGGCCTGGCCGTGGTGATCCTGCTGGTGCCGCTGAACCCGATGCGCATGGTCGACCGTTCGATGGGTCCCGCCGCGGAACTGTTTGCGAAGCAGCTCGGAGCCGCTGCTCGGGCTCTCGCCGAGCGCGACGCGGTGGCGGCGCAGCGGGCCCTCGACGGGTTGCGGGACATCGCCACCGACATCGGGCGGATCCGTGAGGCGCTGAGCGGTGCCCAGGAGGCGGTCTCGCTCGGACCGGTCCACTGGCACCGGCGCCAGGTGCTGGACGAGGTCGCCACCGGGGTGGAGCAGGTGGATCGGGCCGCCGGGAACGGCCAGTCACTCATCAGGCGGGCAGTCACCCTGATCGAGGACGGGGAACCGGCTCCGGACCAGCTGTCGACCGCGATCGGACGGCTGGCCGAGGCGGTGCGCCAACTGGGCCGGGACTCCCGCGGCGGCCGGTCCCCGGAACGGACCCGGCGGACCGCCCTGTTGGCCGTCAGCGAGGCGGCCACGGCGTACGACCAGGGGCTGGGTTTCTCCGGCACCGTGGTGGTGGCCCAGGTCCGGACGATCACCAGCGACCTGCTGCGGGCCTCCGGCATCGGCCGGACCGAGGCCAACGACATGGTGCATCGGGTCGCCGCGCGGGCCGCCGAGTTCGGTCCGGCCAACGAGCGGTCCGGCGCGCCCGCCTCGGACGTGGAGGCGAGCTGACCGTGAGCCCTCGGACCGGGTGCGGGGCGAGGAAGATCAGCCACGTCCCAGAGCGGGAAGCCCGGCTTGTTTACAGTGCCGGATCTGCCCACATGCGGAGGTAGCCGAGAACCACCACCGTTCCCGCCAGTAGCAGGAGCACCGTGGGCGCCACGAGCCATCGCCATTGTCCCCACCGCCCCGCCAGAACCACGCTGTAGACCATTGCCGAGACACCGGCCAGGAGGATGGGAGGGGTCAGAATCCCCGCGATGATCCACCGGTTCGCGTTGAGATAGCCACCAGCCACCGCGATCAGATAGATGATCGCGGCAGCGATGAGGTTCGCGACGACGTTGACCCCGACATCGCGAGCCAGTTTCCGCCATCCCCGCTGACTCCGCACCTCGGCCTCCACCGGACCAGGGTGCCCGACCGCCGCCACGCTGGTGGGTGCGGGTCGGCCTGTCCGGGCGGGCGGCAGTGACTCCCGGCCGGTCAGAAGGTCCCTGGCGAAGTGACTACCCCGGGTGTATGTACGCGGGTTATACACGCGGGTTATAGTGGCCGGCATGAGCGTTCCCCTCACCCTGCTCGGCCTGCTCGAGCGGGAACCGAGCCACGGCTACGACCTCAAGCGCGACTACGACACCTACTTCGGCCGGGGCCGACCGCTGCCGTTCGGGCAGGTCTACTCCACGCTCGGCCGGCTGACCCGGGACGGCAAGGTGGTGGTCAGCGAGGTCGCCCCGGGTGACGGGCCGGACCGCAAGCGGTACGTCATCACCGAGCGCGGCGCGACCGAACTGGACGCCTGGCTGACCGAGCCGGTGGAGGCCGAGCCACACCTGCAGACCGTGCTGTTCACCAAGGTCACCCTGGCGCTGATGCTCGACCGGCCCGCCGAGGAGTACCTGGACACCCAGCGCCAGGCCCACCTGCGCCGGATGCGGGAACTCACCGAGATCCGGCGCGGTGGCAACCTGGTCGACGCCCTGCTCGCCGACCACGGGCTGTTCCACCTGGAGGCCGACCTGCGGTGGATCGACACCACCGCCGCCCGGCTCAGCGCGCTCGCCGAGGCGGTGCGGCGATGACGGCGTACGCGCTCGAGGCCCGGAACGTCGCCCTGTCGTTCGGCGCGACGCCCGCGTTGCGCGGCGCCAACCTGGCGGTACGGCCCGGCGAGGTCGTCGCGGTGATGGGGCCCAGCGGCTCCGGCAAGTCCACCCTGCTGCACTGCCTCGCCGGCATCCTGGTCCCCGACTCCGGTGAAGTCCACTTCGACGGGCAGCGCCTCGACACCCTCAGCGAAACCGCCCGCAGCGGCCTGCGTCGCGAGCACTTCGGCTTCGTCTTCCAGTTCGGTCAGCTCGTCCCCGAGTTGACCGCCGAGGAGAACGTGGCGCTGCCGCTGCTGCTCGGCGGCCTCCGCCGGTCCGAGGCGCTGAGCCGGGCCCGCCCGTGGTTCGACCGGCTCGGCCTGTCCGGCCTGGAGCGCCGCCGCTCGGGCGAGCTGTCCGGTGGTCAGGCGCAGCGGGTCGCCCTGGCCCGCGGCCTGGTGGCCCGACCCGAGGTGCTGTTCGCCGACGAGCCGACCGGAGCCCTCGACACCCTCACCGGCGAACAGGTGATGAACCTGCTGGTCGACGGCGCCCGGGAACAGGGCGCGACGGTGATCCTGGTCACCCACGAGGCCCGGGTCGCCGCGTACGCCGACCGGACGGTGCTGGTCCGCGACGGGCGGGTCACCGCCGACGAGCCGGTGCGGGCGGCGTCATGATCCGCTTCGGATTCCGGCTGGCCCTGGCCGGCGGTCGGGAAGCGGTCACCCGACTGGTCATCATCGTCCTCGCCGTGACCGCCGGGGTGGGCATGTTGCTCGCGGTCGTGGCCGGGGTCAACGCCGTCAACGCGCAGAACCCCCGGTACGCCTGGCTGGCCCCGGCCCCCGACGCCGGCACCCCGGTGCCCGGCGTGGACCCGCTGTGGGCCGCCAAGCGGGACGACTACGTGCGGCACACCCTGGTCACCCGGGTCGACCTGGCCGCCACCGGACCGCACTCCCCGGTCCCACCCGGACTGCCCCGGGTGCCCGGACCCGGCGAGTACTACGCCTCGCCGGCGCTGGCCGACCTGCTCGGCACCATGCCGGCCGACCAGCTCGCCGACCGCTACCCGGGCCGGCTGGTCGGCACGCTCGGCCGGGCCGCGGTGCCCGACCCGGACACCCTGATGGTCGTGGTCGGGCGTAACCCCGCCGAGCTGTCGGCGCTGGACGGTGCCATCCAGCTCAGCCGGTTCAACACCGATACGCCGCCGGTCCGCGCCGACGCGCTGAAGCTGGTCCTCGGCGCGGTCGCGGCCGGGCTGCTCTTCCCGCTGCTGATCTTCACGGGCACCGCCACCCGGCTGTCCGCGGCCCGCCGGGAACAGCGGTACGCGGCCATGCGGCTGGTCGGCGCCACCCCCCGACAGATCTCCCTGATCGCCACCGTGGAGGCCGCGCTCGCGGCGGCCGTCGGCACGGCGCTCGGCTTCGGCGTGTACGCGGCACTGCACGGCGTCCTGGCCACCATCCCGTTCACCGGCAACCGGTTCTACCCGGACGACCTCGCGGTGCGCCCGGTGGACATCGTCGTCGTGGCGCTCGGGGTGCCCCTCGCGGCGGCGCTCGCGGCCCGGCTCGCGCTGCGCCGGGTCCGGATCTCCCCACTGGGCGTGAGCCGGCGGGTCACCCCGCGACCGCCGTCGGCGTACCGGCTGCTCCCGCTGCTGCTCGGGCTGGTGCTGCTCGGCTACCTGCTGTTCCGGCGGCCCGAGACCAGCACCGCCCAACTGCTGACCTTCCTGCCCGGGATCCTGCTGGTGATGACCGGCCTCGTCCTGTCCGGGCCCTGGCTCACCATGATGGGTGCCCGGCTGCTGGCCGCGCGGTCCCGCCGGCTGGCCACCCTGGTGGCCGCCCGCCGGCTGGCCGACGATCCACGTGCGGCGTTCCGCGCGGTCAGCGGGCTGGCCCTGGCGCTCTTCGTCACCACCGTGGCCACCGGGGTGATCTCGACGATCGTCTGGGAACGCGGTCCACACGACGGCGGCTCCGGGACGGGCACCACCATGCAGATGTGGTTCGCCGACCCGCAGTCGGCTCAGCCGGCCGCCGGCGTGAGCGGCCTGGACACCCTGCCCGGGGTACGCGACCTGACCGTGCTGCGGGAAAATCCGCAGCACCGGCCGAACGAGCCGGAGACGCTGGCCAGCTGCCGGGACGTGCTGCGGGTGCCGGGCCGGGGCGGTTGCCCGCCCGGGGCGGCCGTCGTGCGGGTGTGGCCGGACTTCACCGGCTGGCGCGGTGCGCCGCCGCCCGCGCAGTGGCCGGCCGTCCCGATGTCCGAGGCGGAGTTCGCGCGGCTGCCGGTGTACTGGATCCTGCTGGACACCGACGGCGCCCAGTCCACGGTGGAGCGGGCCCGGACGGTGCTGGAGCGGGCCTATCCCGACAACCGCTTCGCGCCGAACATGCCGGGCGACTTCGAATCCGACGTCAACAAGGCGCTCGTGGCGTGGCAGCGGCTGGCCGAGGTGATCATCGTGGCCAGCATGGTGGTGGCCGCCGCGGGGCTCGCGGTCAGCATCGCCGGCAGCCTGGCCGAGCGGAGGCGGCCGTTCAGCCTGCTGCGGCTCACCGGCGTCCCGCTGCGGGCGCTGCGCGGGGTGGTCGCGCTGGAGACCGCCGTACCGCTGCTGCTGGTGGCCGCCGTCGCGATCGGAGCGGGTCTGCTCACCGCGTACCTGTTCCTGCGCGCCCAGATGCACTACTCGCTGCGCCCGCCCGGGCTCGGCTGGTACGCGCTGGTGGCCGCCGGCCTGCTGATCTCGCTGGCCGTCATCGCGAGCACGATGCCGCTGCTGCGCCGGATCACCGGCCCGGAAACCGCCCGCAACGAATGACCCGCTGAAAGGAAGGGCCCCTTGTTATCGCTTCTTGTCTAGGAAGGGGCCCTTCCTGACGCCCCGAGGGTGACGCGCTCGGCCGGCGGCGACCTCGACCTCGACCCTCGACCCGCGACCCGCGACCCGCGACCCGCGACCGGCGACCGGCGGCCGGCGACCGGCGGGTTCGGTGGGGCCGGCGTGCTGATGGCGCCTGGTCGGTCAGCCGGACGTCAGGCGGTAGAGCGGGAAGGCCCGCTCGGCGCCGCAGACGATCACGCGGGAGTCCCACGAGCAGGTCTCGCCGCGTACGTCCCGGAGCTGGCCGAGCTCGGCCACCTTGCCGGACCGGGACCACACGCCCGCGACGCTGATGTCGTCGGTGGACGAGCTGGGCTGTTGGGCGAAGAACAGCAGGTTGCCCTTGTCCAGCCGCACCCCCACGCCGTCCCGGTCGCGCAGCAGCACCTTGCCGTGCGGGTCGAAGAGCGTGGCCGCCGGCTCCGGGGAGGTCCGCTGGGCCAGCAGGCGGTCACCGAACGGGACCAGCCCGGTGGCGTGCGGCGCGGCCATCCGGACCGGAGCCGTTCCCTCGGCGGCGGCGACCACCTCGGTCGTGGTCGCGTCGAAGTCGCGCGTCTCCAGCAGACACGCCCGCGCGTCGCCACAGGGCACCAGGGCCGCCGGGCGGGCGCGGTCGTTCGGCGCCGTGTAGAGCACCGTCGGCTCCCCGAGTCCCTTCAGGTCGTACGCCAGCAGCCGGTAACCCCCGTCGTTGTTGGCCACGTACAGGTGTCCGTCGTACGCCGTGACCAGATCGTCGGGGCTCGCCACGTTGGGCCGGCCGCGTACCACCGTGCCCCGGTCCATGTCGACCAGCCGGGCCGAGTGATCCGCGCCGATCTGGACGAGCTGCCCGGCCGCGCCACGCCACGGGTGGCGCGGCCGGCCCGAGAAGCCCGCCGACCCGGCCAGGGCGTCCGCGCCGGTGACCGGATGGACGCTGGTCCGGGCGTACCCGGAGGAGTCGCGCGGGCTGGGCAGCGACCAGCGTTCCTTCCCGGTGCCGAGGTCGAGGCCCACCAACCGGCCTCCGGTCCGGTCCACCTGCACGGCCGTCTCGGCGGTGAACAGCAGGTCGTCGTCGCCCCGGACGGGCCGGCGCCACCGTTCGGTGCCGGACCGGCCGTCCAGCACCACCAGGTCGCGTGGGGTGTCGTCGCCCGACGCGTCGGCGACGACGGCGAGCGCGCCGGGTACGGCGACCAGTCGATCCCAGTCGCCGGCCGGAGTGGAGATCCGCTTCCGCCACTTCTCCCCGCCGGTGCGGGTGTCGACGGCCACCAGTTCGAGCTGGTCGTCGGCCAGGGAGTAGCCGAGATAGGCCCGGTCATCCAACAGCGCGGTGAACATCTCGGCCGGCCGGTCCTGGCCGACGTCGACCCGGGCCAGCTCCGCCAGCGGCTGGAAGGCGAGGTCCGGGTAGCGATCCCGGGTCAGGTAGAGCACGCTCGCCACCACCACGCTGGCGAGCGCCACCGCGGCGCCCGCGGCGATCCACCAGGCCCGCCGGTGTGCCGGCCGGGTCGGTACCCCGCCGGGTGGCACCGACCCGGGCACCCCCGATCCGGGTACGTCCGCCGCACCGTACCCGGGTCCGCCGGACCGACCGGCTCCGCCGTGGACTGGTACCGGCGGGATCGGCGGTCCGGCCGGGCTGGTCGGTCCGGGTGGAATCGGCACGGCGGCCACCCCGGGTGCCGGTCCAGCCAGTCCAGCCGGTCCAGCCAGTCCAGTCGGTACTGCCGGTCCAGCCGGTGCGGGTGGGCTGGGCGCGGCGGCCGGCGGCATCCCCGGTACGCCGGAAAGCGCCACCACCCGGGGTCCGGGCAGGTCCGTCAGCGCGCCCTCGGCGACCGGCAGCTCCGGCTGTTCCAGCACGGTCGGCGAAACGCCGAGTTCGGCGTGCAGCAGCCGGGCCACCAGCGGCATCCGGGACGACCCACCGACCAGGAACAACCCGGACAGCCGCGCCGGTGCGACGCCGGCCGCCGTGATCACCTCGCGGGTCTGCGCCACCGCCCGGGTCAGCAGCGGTCGCACGGCCCGTTCCAACTCGTCCCGGGTCAGCTCGAACGCCGCGTCCAGGCCCGGCACGGCGATCGGCGCCACCGTGGCCCGGGACAGCATCTCCTTGGCACCCCGGACGTTCTCCCAGAGTTGGTGCCGGTTGCGCCACTGGGTGGCGGACGTCGGTGTGGTCAGCCGGTCCCAGTCCGCCGGGTGGGCCGCCGCGACCCGCGCGCCGATCAGCTCCGCGACCGCCGCGTCGAGGTCCGCGCCACCCACTTCGGCGCCGCCGGCCGACACCACCGCGAAGCCCGAGTCGCCCCACGGATCGGCGCCCTCGTTACGCAGTACGGCCACGTCGAGTGTGCCGCCGCCGAAGTCGAAGACCGCGATCGTCTCGCCGACCGGCACGGGCCGGTGCAGCAGCTGGGTGTAGTAGCGGGCGGCGGCCACCGGTTCGCGCAGCAGCCGGGTGCCCCGGGGCACCGGTCCGGAGATGGTGTGCTCGGCGGCCGGCGGCCAGCCCGCCCGGACCAGGGCGTCGGCGAGCACCTGCCGGTGGGTGGCGTCCCAGGTCGCCGGGCAGGTGACCACGGCTGTCGGCAGGAAACCGACCGCGCCGACGGCGGCCTCGGCCACCGCCCGCAGGATCGCGGCCAGCAGTTCCGCCGGTGCGTAGTCCTCGGCGCCCAGCCGGATCGTCGGTTCGGTGATCCGGCGCTTCGGGTACGGCTCGTACCGGGTGGGGTCGGCCTGCGCGAGTCGCTGGGCGTCAGCGCCGACGTGCAGCCGTCGCTGCGGGTCGGCGTACACGCCGGAGGGCAGGATGGGCCGTCCGTCGACCAGCAGCGGCCGGGTCCGGCCGTCGGGTCGGCGTAGCACCGCCACGGTGTTGGAGGTGCCGAGGTCGACGGCCAGGGCGAACCCGTCGTGCTGGTCGGCCATTGCCGGTACCTCCGCCGGATACTGAGGATCTTCGGCCCCGCATCGTACGCGGCCGGGACACCCGCCCTGATGATCCGGTCAGGGAGGGAACCGCATCGACGAAGCGGTGCGGCGACCACACGCCCTGTTATCGTACTGTTACCTACGGATGGATGTTTCCGGCAGTATCATGATCGTCGATTGCCTAATCATTCGGTAAACGGAAGTAGCGGGTCCCTGCTTCCTCTCACTCCGGGCCGATGGTGTCCCCTTCTTCATCCGTCAGCGGACTGCTCCGGTCGCGATTGGCGCGGCAGGTCGACGGACGTGCGACCAATGGGAAGGAAGCATCCATGGACGAGACCGCCGGCATTCCAGAACTCCCGGTAACGGGGGTCACCAGGCGCCGCCTGATCGTCGGCGGCGCCGCAGCGGTCGGTGCTGCTGGCGCGGCGGCGCTGCTGGGGCCGTCAACCCCGGCGGCGGCCGGGAAGGCACTCGAGCAGGCCGGGCCGGCCGAATTTAATGACGAATATCTTATGACAATCAGCAATAACGCATCCGACACGATCGGTGGGGTCAACTACGGTTATCTGACCTATCCGGGTGTCGACGTGTTTATGTACAACAATGGATACAACGGGGTGTTCGGCGATGAGCACCTCAGCGGCATCACCCTGACGCTGCACGGTCAGCGCGTGGCCGGAAATGGTGACATCCACCTGCTTCCCGTACCGGAGCAGTGGGATGCCGCGACCCCGGCCACCTCCTCGCCGATCGCCGCCACCGGCGGTCCGCGCCAGTACGACCGGGTCAACAACGTCATCACCCTGCCCATGCGGTACGTCTACGCGACCGGCCCGACCGTACCCACCGAACTCGCGATGAGGTACGACCTGCGGGCCACGCCCGAGCCCGGCGGGGTCCGGTTGGAGGTCATCCTCCGCGACGACCTGCCCAGGCAGCTCGCCGGCTCGGCGGCGTTCAACCTGGAGTTCATCCCCTCGCTCTACCGGTCGAAGAGCTACCAGGTCGACAGCGACGGCGACGGCAGCTACGACACCTTCGGCGTCTTCCCGCTGTCGCCGGAGGACCCGATGGACGAGGACTGGCCCCGGCCGAAGCTCGTGGGCAACGCCTGGTACGTCGACCAGTGGAACGCCGAGAAGGGCGACGCCCAGCCACGCGCGCTGGCTCGCGGCCACAAGTTCGCGCTGGCCCCCGAGGACGAGCTGGTGAAGCTCACGGTCGAGTCGGATGAGCTGCTGTCCCTCTACGACGGCCGCAACCGTTCGCAGAACGGTTGGTTCACGATGAGTTCGAAGATCCCGGTCGACGCCAAGGCCGGCCAGACGGTGGCCACCTGGCACGTCAAGGCCCCGGTGCGGCCCAACTGGGTACGCGAACCCAACATCGCGCACAGCCAGGCCGGCTACGCGACGGGCCTGTCGAAGGTCGCCGTCATGGAGATCGACGTCAACGACAGGGACGCCCCCGGCACCGCCAGACTGGTCCGGCTGAACGCCGACGGCAGCTACCCGACGGTGCTCACCGGTGAGCTGGGCGCGGCCCGGCCGTGGGCCCGCTACAACTACCGCGACTTCGACTTCAGTTCGGTCCGGACCCCGGGCATGTACGCGATCGAGTACCACGGCCGGCGCACGGACGTCTTCCCGATCGCGGACGACGTCTACGACCGGAGCTGGCAACCGGCGCTGAGCGGGTTCCTCGCGGTGGCCATGGACCACATGCAGGTACGCGAGGGTTACCGGATCTGGCACGGTGCCCAGCACCTGGACGACTGCCGCCTGGGTGAACCCTTCGCCAACTCACCGACCACCGGCAACTACATCCCCTGGTTCGACGGTCAGGCGGTGGCGCTCGAACCGACCATCCCGCAGGTGGTGAAGGACAAGGGTCTCAAGCCGGGCGACCGGATCCCCGGGCTGAACCAGGGCGGCTGGTGCGACGCCGGCGACTTCGACATCGAGATCGGCAGCAACATCGGCGTGCTGCAGAACCTCATCTACACCGCCGAGACGTTCGACAACCTCGACGGGTACGACACCCTGTCGGTGACCTGGGACCCGGAGACCGGCGGGACCACCGAGCTGCACCGGCCCGACGGGACACCGGACATCGTCCAGATGGTCAAGCACGGTGCTCTCCAGATCCGGGCGCTGATCGAGAACGTCGGCATCGCCGTCGGCACGATCGAGGTGCCGACGCTGCGCCAGTACACCCACCTGGGCGACGGCTCGACCGACACCGACGGGTACATCTACGACAAGAGTCTGGGTGAGAACGAGATCGTCGAGCGGGACGGGAAGGTCTACTCCGGCCGGAACGACGACCGGATGCTGATGATCTACCGCAACGCGTTCGGCGGGGTCGTCCCGACGGCGCTGCTCGGCGGCGCGGCCATCGGCATGGCCGGCGCGGCCACCGTGCTCAAGGGCCACGACGACGCGTTCGCGGCCGACTGCCTGGCCACCGCCGAGGCGATCTGGGCGAAGGAGGGCCAGGCCGCCATCGACGGCACCAACGCGGGCGTCCGGGGCAACGCCTTCAACACCCTGGTGCAGCTCATCCTGGCGACCGAGGCGCACGGCAGGACCGAGCGGTACGCCTTCTACACGGCGAAGCTCGTCGAACTGCTGGCCAAGGCACCGGCCGGGACGACGAACCCGTTCAACACGTTCCTGCCGATCACGAACTACTACACCGCCGCACTGGTACTGAACCAGATGGACAAGGTCCAGCCGGGCTACCGGAACCAGGTCCGGGAGGCGACCATCGCCGCGGCCGGGACGTACGCGTACAACCCGACGACCCCGTTCGGGTTCGGTGAGAGCCTGACCGCCACCTGGGGACCGGGCACCGGCAAGTACCAGGTGGGGTTCAACGCCACCATGCTGCTGAGGAACCTCGGCACCTCGACTCCGGGGCTCGAACCGCTGAAGGACGTGATCCTGCGCGGCGTCAACTACACGCTGGGGTGCCACCCGTACAACGACACCTCGTGGGTGACCGGCGTCGGGGTCAACTCGCACCAACTGCCGTACAACTCCAACCGGGCGGACGGCGGCAAGATCCCCGGTTCGATCGTGCCGGGATACATCAACTTCCGGCCCAACTTCCCGGAGTCCCTGGACAACTTCGCCTTCCTCTGGGCCGAGAACGAGGCCACGATCGGCTCGGTCGCCCTCTGGATCGCACCCGCCCGGATGGCCGCCGAACTGGCCCACGAGGCAGCCGCCGCCCGTACCGCCGCCGACTCCGCCCGGACCGCCGCGGGCCGTACCGCCGCCGCGGCCGGCACCGCCGCGCCGGCCCGGGACTTCACCGGCAGGTACCTGATGAAGGTCCGGGAGACGCCGTCCGGCACCACCGGACTGCCGTACGAGACCCTGACCGCCCCGGGCTTCGAGCTGTTCATGTACAACCAGACCTTCTCGGGCGTCTTCGGTGACCAGCACTGCGCCGGGGTCGAGTTGGTGCTGCACGGCGAACGGATCGCCACCAACGGCGACCTGCACCTGCTGCCCACCCCCGAGCAGTGGGACGCCACCCCCGCCCCGATCCTGAAGGCGCGCTCGTCCCAGAAGGCGACCCGGACGGTCAGCGCCACGCTCACCCTGCCGGGCACGAAGGACGGCCGGAAGCCTCCGGTGGACTACACGCTGAAGGCGACGCCCGAGCCCGGCGGGGTGAAGCTGACAGTGGTGCTGGACAAGCCGCTGCCGGCCGACCTGGTGGGCAAGGCCGGGTTCAACCTGGAGTTCATCCCGGACCGCTACCGGACGAAGACCTTCCAGACCGACACCAACGGCGACGGCCGGTACGACGAGTTCGGCGTCATCCCGCTGCTGCCCTTCGACGACATGGAACCGAAGGAGCGGGCCCGCACCGACGACCAGGCCTGGTACGTCAAGGAGTGGAACTCCGAGCGTGGCGACCACCAGCCGGTCCCGCTCACCACGGGCCGGACCATCACGCTGGCGCCCGAGGATCCGCAGAACCGGATCCGGATCACCTCCGACAGCGGCGACCTGCAACTGCTGGACGGACGGAACCGCGCCCAGAACGGCTGGTTCGTCGTGCGGACGGTCTTCAAGGCGGGCAGCACCCGACTGGTCTGGCACATCCGGGCCGACGTCGAAAAGAACTGGACCCGCCGGCCCAACATCGGGCACAGCCAGGCCGGCTACGTGCCCAGGCAGTCCAAGGTCGCGATCATCGAGCTGGACCCGAACCAGCGCGGCCCGGAGACGGCCAGCGTGGAGCGGGTGAACGCCGACGGGACGATCACGACGGTCTTCATCGGCCGGCTGGGCCGGGCCAGGCGCTGGCTCCGCTACGACTACCGGAACTTCGACTTCTCGAAGGTCACCGCCGCGGGGGTCTACCGGATCAACTACGCCGGGGTACGCACCGAGGTGTTCGTGATCGCCGCCGACGCGTACGCGAAGTGCTGGCAGCAGACGCTCAGCGGATACCTCGCGAAGCAGATGGACCACATCGCCGTACGGGACGCTTACAAAATCACACACGCGGCCTCGCACATGGACGACGCGATCATGTGGCCGCTGCTGGGCGAGCCGTTCCGGGGCCAGCCCTACGACGGCACCTGGTTCGACGGGCAGAACTTCGCGCCCACCAGCCGGACCAACACCACGTACCACTCCCTGGAGCACATCCCCGGCCTGGCCGTGGGCGGCTGGTACGACGCCGGCGACTTCGACGTCGAAGCCGTCCGCAACGCCGGGGTGATCGAGGACCTGGCGATCGCCTGGCGCGAGTTCAAGCCGGCGTACGACACCCTGGACGTCAAGTGGGACAAGACCACGGGCGGCATGGTCGAGTTGCACCGCCCGGACGGCACACCCGACCTGCTCCAGCAGATCAAGCACGGCGCCCTGGGCATCCTGGCCCGGATCGACGCCGTCGGCTACAACTTCAAGGTCGTCGAGGTGCCCACGCTGCGCCAGTACACCCACCTGGGCGACGGGGCGCGGGACACCGACGGGTACAGCTACGACCCGTCCCTCGGCGAGAACGAACGCGACGGCCGCCGCTCCGGCCGGCAGGACGACCGGCTCGCCATGGTCGGGGTCAAGGACCCGAACCTCCAGTACGCGGCGGCGTACGCGCTGGCGGCGGCGGCCAGCGTGCTGGGGGAGTGCGACGCCCCGCTCGCTGCACGGTGCCTGGAGGCTGCCAGGCACATCTGGGACACCGAGACGCTGATCCTGTCTCTGGACGGGATCCCGTCGACCGACACCAGGGCGATCGCGGCGGCCCAGCGGCAGATGGCGACCGAGTGGACCGCCGCCATCGAGCTGCTGATCGCCACCGGCGGAGACCAGAAGTACCTTGACGCGATCAAGGCCCTGTGGCCGCTCGTGAAGGTCGCCGACGGCCGGTACCTGTCGTTCGGCGCCGGCGGCTGGAAGGCCGCGTTCGTGCTCGACCACCTGCACCAGGCGTTCAAGTCCGACTTCCGGTCGGCCATCGCCGACTACAAGCGGGCGTACGACGCCTCCGTCGCCGACAACCCGTACGGCGTGCCGCCCACCGTCGGCATGTGGGGTGGCAGCACCGGGGTGCTCGACATGGGCGTCAAGATGTACTTCCTGCACAAGGTCGACCCGCACACGATCAGCGCGGACTACACGTTGCGGGCTGCCACGTACATCCTCGGCACCCACCCGGACAACGACACGTCGTGGGTCTCCGGCGTGGGCACGTCCTCGGTGGAGCACGCCTACGGCAACACGCGGGCCGACGACACCTTCGTGGCCGGCGGCGTCGTCCCGGGCTACGTCCAGATCATGCCCGACCTGCCGGAAGCCAAGGACAAGTTCGGCATGCTCTGGTTCGAGAGCGAATACGTCATCGACACCGCCGCCAAGTGGATCATCGTCGGCAACGCCATC
This sequence comes from Plantactinospora sp. A48, assembly GCF_055793945.1. NCBI lineage: Bacteria > Bacillati > Actinomycetota > Actinomycetes > Micromonosporales > Micromonosporaceae > Plantactinospora > Plantactinospora sp. A48. The sequence continues at coordinate 45,643 of NZ_JBTIXF010000036.1, forward strand.
AACACCCTCGTGTAGATCATTGCCTTCGCAATCATCTGTGACAACACCGGCAGCGCATTGCCGCGCGATTCGCGTGGCTGACTTGACGAAGCATTTAAGGGCACAATCCGATGCGGTGCGCGAGTTCTGGGGTCGGCGCAAACCTCGTGATCGGTCACGAATTTCGGCCGGCGGTAGGGTCACGGTGTGTCGAACCCAGAAATCACCGCGGCAACGTGGGCCTGCCTTCGTCATCAACGGCTGTTGGTGGTGCGGCCGCATGGCCAGGATGTGTTCTTCCTTCCTGGTGGGGTGCCCGAGCCTGGGGAGACTTTGGCGGCTGCCACGGTGCGTGAGGTTGCGGAAGAGGTCGGTATCAACTTAGGACTGGACGACCTGACGCTATTCGCTGAGATAGTCACGGCCGCTTATGGGCGGCCAGAAACGGATGTCCGGCTCGTCTGCTTCACGGGCCCGAGTGACGGAGAGCCGACAGCACTCGGCGAGATCGCTGAGGTGGCATGGTTTTCGGCGGCGGACGCAGACAGGTGCGCCTCCGCGATCCAGGAGTTGATCTCCCGGCTGGTGGAGTCAGGCCTGATGGCTACCGAGCCTTGACGTCCGATCTGTGTGATCAACATGCGTCCCAAGCCGTAGCTCCGACCGGAACGGCCGCCTCCACTGCGGCGTCGTCCCCCGACGCCTGCACTCGGCACGGAACGCTCAGCACGGCGAACCCCACAACCACCGCAGGGGTGGTCGCGCCGATGCGGTTACCAGTACGTCAGGCGGAACACGTCTCGGGCAACCAGTCCCCTCGGCGGCCGGGCCGGGTCATAGCCGTCGCTGGTGTACTCCGCTCGCTGATGGGAGTGGAGAACGAGACGGTGGGCGGCCAAAATCAGGATGGCGCCGACGGCGGCCATCAGGGCTGCCCCTCGTGAGTGCATCAGCCGCACCCCCGCCAGCCGGAACGGCAACGGATAAATAGCGTGGAGGATCGCCAAACGGTAGAGCCAGATGCCCGCACGGTAGGTGAGAAGCTGGCGGCACGCCTCGAACTCGCTGCTGTCGATTGACACCGCGTCAGGTTAGTAGACACCTGGAACAACACCGGCCCGGGTACGCGGAGCGTGCCGCTGACCTGGCCGAAGGTGTGGAGCGGGCGACGGGAATCGAACCCACACCGTCAGTTTGGAAGATCTTTTCCGAGCGTCGTGGTCTGCCCGGAGTGCCCGGTCAGCGGGGCTGTGGTGGTGCCCGATCATCACCGATGGGGACCCCGGCTACTGGCACGTGCTCCGGGCGCGGTGGCGTGTGGCTGTCCGGCGATGGGTGGCTTACCGCTCCCGGCTTCCCGCGCGCCTGGACTCCGGTAGCCGATGGCAAGCCGCGGAGCGGCGCGGCAGCCGATCGTCCCAGCCCGGACGGTGGCCGACCGAGTCGCGATCGTCACGGCATCGAGTCCGTCTCCCGGCGCCGCCCGAGCTGGCCCACAACATCGAACTCCAGTTGTACGGTCCTCGATATGGATCGCGATCGTCTCGTATCTCTCCTATCCGGCTCACACGATGCGCATGCTGCCTGTAGGGCCGCGCTTCGAGATGGTGCGCCGTTCGTGGTCTACGACGATCCTCTGCCAGCGAACTACTTCCTCGCCAGCTATCGCCGGCGGCAGAGCCACACCCGGAGGGCCGGGATTCCCACTCTCGGCTTCGACCTGGCCGTTGAGTCGTTGGCCGCTGCGGATGCTCTGCCGTTGCATCTCGGCTCTGTGACCGCCACTGACCCGCCCTACCAATTCCAACTTTTCCTCACGGAGGACATGTCAGACGTCGTCGCCTGCCTCGGCGTCGACCAGCGACACCGGGATCTCGGCGGTAGAGCCGGGCGCGGATACGCCGTCAATGTCATCAGCAAGTTCGGCGCGGACGGCTACCTCGAACGGTCATGGACCCTGCCGCCAGAGATCATCACATTGCTTCGAGAGCACGTACGGATAACGCCCGAGGGGTGGGTCATGGACGAGTGGTCGATAACGACCGAGATTGCTGCGGCCGTCCAGCCCTGGGTAGACGAGCCGATCAACGTCTCCTCAGGCGCCTGGTTTGTCGGATCAGAGCAGGCCGCGGCTGCGGAACCCTGGTCCATCGGGGACTGGCCAACCTCTCCCTGACGGATTTCCCGACTAACGGGGTAGCCCGCCGCGCCGCGAAGCAGCGCCTTGATCCTAATGAGAACGTTTCGGCAGCCATCCGAACTGGTCGAACTGGTCGAGCTGATCGACGTCTCTGCCGCCTCCTGAGCACTCGCTTACAAGCTCTGCGCGGATCGTCTGGCTCGTCTATCCGCGTTCGCGACTTTGGGCGACTGTCTGCACGCTTCCGCCGATAGGCGTCCTCGTCCACGCCCGTTGCTGTCGACAGCTCCACCCGATCCAAGCTGTCGTTCCAAGTCCATGATCCGTCCGAGTGTCGGTTCGTGCAGTTCCACTGGAAGTAAGAGCCTCGGCTCCCCAACCTCTCAGGCAATCCCCGACACGACCTCTGCCCTGCTGAAAAAACACCTTCCGACACTTTCCGGCATCTTCTGCCGTTATTCGCGCTCGGTGTGCCGGATCTGTTCCCTGACGGCGTAGGGCAACATCGCTTGTATCCGACGACGTCTCCCAGGCACGTTCGGGACGAAGGTGGCATAAGTCTCAGGGTCGGTGAGACGCTGGATAGCCTCTCATGAGCAGGAGCTTGCTGCACGCTGCTGCCCTTATGTCGTTTCGTGCCGTCCTCTCGCTGCCTCAGCCCACTGATGCTGGACGTGAACCAGTCTGTACGCCCAGGCGCTCGTCATTGAGCCATTTTCATCGTGCGTGGCGGTTGGTTTCGACGTGGTGCAGGACGAGGATGGCCTGCACGATCACGGTGGTTCGGCGGGGGCAGCAGCGCAGCTTGACCAGGATCTTCCAGGTCTTGAGCGTGGCGATCGCTCGTTCTCCACGGGCGCGGATCTTCGCGTGGGCCCGGTTTACGGCCTTCTGCCTGGATGACAACTTCGGCCGGAAGCGGTGCCGCTTGAACGGGGTGCGGACGCTGCCGTGGACGCCCTGGTAGCCCTTGTCTGCGAAGGTCATCACGTCCGAGCTGGTCAGGGCTTCGATGATGCCGTGGCTGTGGGCGGCGGTCAGGTCGTGTGTCGAACCGGGCAGGGCCGGTGATGCCCACACGAGCCGGCCGGCCGGGTCCGCGATGACCTGCACGTTCACGCCGTGGCGTTTGTGCTTGCCGCTGTGGTAGGGCTTCTGTTCGGCGACCCGGTCGATCGGGATCAGCGTGCCGTCCAGGATCGGGTACGCCAGCAGCCGGATGCGTCGCATCGCGGTTTCCAGGTCGTCGGCTGCCGATCTGAGCAGGACGATCGCTGGAGTAGCGTCAGGCGGTGGCGATGCCGATCTCGAAGCCGGCTGCGAGTCGGGTGTAGGTGTCGCCGTTACGCAGATGGGCCAGGGCCAGCAGCGCCTGCCGGCCTGGGTCGAGGCGCCGCCACCGGGATCGGCGCTGCTTGCGGTGGCCGCGGATGCGTTCGGCGAGGTGGTTCAGGGTGCGGCTGGACAACGGAATCGTGGCGGGGTAGGACAGCATGGCGAGGCTCCCGGTCGGGGCTTCGAGTCTTGGTCGACAGCTGTCCTACCTGGAGCATCGCACCATCGATCACCGGTCCTGCCACACCCACCCTGACCTGCACGATCAGCTTGGAAAAGGTTCCGTGATCACTATTCAACGAGTGCGTGTGCGCTGGAGTGCGGCAGCACGTGGAGCGCCAGCGGCGAACGCCCGGCGGGGTCTGTGCAGCCCAGCGGTGCTGCCGCCGTCGATGCCAGCAGGTGATGTGGTCATTCACGACGTGTTTGCAGATGAGGCAGCCCGGTACGTGCCTCACAACGGCGTAGTCAGTGGTGGCCTGGATCAAGCCCGTGATCTCGACCTCTGGTTGTCCGTGGAGAGCGGGATGCTGGTCGTCGACCGGTTACCGGGCTGGGCCGCCTATCCGCGGCAGAGTGGCCCGGCCCGTCTCTTCGCGCTCAAGCCCGGGGAGATCGGTCGGTATCGGGCGAACTTTCGGTTCACCGTCACCACCTGCGCCTGCAATCCCAGCTGGTACTACGAGGACTGGCTGATACTCATCGCGAACGGCGAGATGAAGACTGACGGGTTCGTCTCACGCGAGTCCGACCATCATGTCGACCACCGCGTCCACCTTTACGGCGGATCGAGACGGCCAAGCCGGGGACACGGCAAGTGATTGCGAGGCTTCGACCGACGCGCACGATCGGCGGCAGAAGAGTGCGCTCGATCATGCGGTCTTGTTTAACTGGTCGAGCCATTGGTGTATTTCCGTAAGGTCGGTATCTGCCAGTCCTACAAAAGGGTCGACGCGGTGCAGCAGCGCTGGTTCTGGGTGGTGTGCGGCCACCCATCGCCGGTCGGCGTCGGTGGTCTCGTCATCGAGCCAGACGAACGGCTGCCCGGCCGCCCATCGAGTCAAGGGTGCGGTCTTCCAATGCACGCCGCGTGAGGGTTCCTCGTCGACGTCTGGCCAGCCGACGAGGGGTAGAGCAGGTAGGCCGAGCCGGGGCGCCACGACTTCATTCGCCTCGGCCATCCAGTCGCTCGCACAGACAAGGTCCCCTCGTGGAGCGAGTAGACGGTGGCCGTCGTGGGGGTCGAGACGATTCAGCAGCGGGTTACCCGACCGGTCGGGTAACCCGCTGCTGCCGCCATCTGGGCCGACCCGGAACGGGATGAGTACCTCGCCGATATCCGCGAAGGTCAACGGATGTGTTACGCCGACAAGCACGGCCGAACCGTGCCGCTTGCCGACCCTGTCCCTGAACGGCGGCTGGGACGAACCGCCTGTGACATCCTCGGCAGCGTACGCACGGCGGCTACAAATGAGGACACTCGATCTTGAAGACTTCGGGTCCCGGTGGTCCGATAGCACGTGATCCGAAACCATGGTCAGATGCCAACGTGGCTGACCTACGACCGTTATTCACCGCGGACACAGAAAGACATTCGAGACTGCAGCTGGCAAGGGTTCCACGTCCGTCCAACCCGGTCCTGAATGGCACACCATTTTGGCTATCGCGGTCTGCGGTTGGTCGATACAGTCCGGGCCTGCCCCTCGTCCAACCCACGGATTTCGCCGGAGTCGTCAGCCACTGGGCTGGTGGTCGAAAGGCGGGCCTGGTGGAAACTAGGCCCGCCTTTCGTTGTCTCACCTGGTCATGGGATCAGCGGCGGAGGGTCAGCAGAGCCGGCCGGTACGGCAGGAGGCCGTAGTCACCGCTCGAGTTCGTGGCACGGCCCTGGTATAGCAGCTGCAAGTTGCACGGGTCGATCGTGTTCGTCTGATCCGCGCTGGTGCGCAGCAGCTCGCCGTGGCTGATGTCGTTGGTCCAGGTGGCACCGCTGTTGGCCTTGCCCGCGAACGGGTTGTTGTAGTCCACCGCGTTCGGGGTCCAGGTGCCGCCCAGGCTGGTCGCCGTGAACGAGCGGAAGTAGCGCTCCCAGGAGGAGGTGTGGGCCTCGATGATCATGAGGTACTGGTTGCGGCCCTGCACTTTGTACACCTGCGGCGCCTCGAAGATCTTCTCCGAGGTGTCGCTCATGATCGTCGTGAAGCTGGAACCGAAGCTGCCCGGGAAGTTCCCGATCGGCATGATCTGGCGGTAGATCTTGCCGTTGTCACCGGCGAAGAACAGGTACATGTTCTGGCCGTCACCGATGATCGTGTGGTCGATCGCACCGGTGCCGGGGTCGGTGACCTTTGCGGTCGACAGGGGCTGCGGGGCCGACCAGCCGTTGACGTTGGCCGGGTTGGTCGACGTGCGGTACGAGAACGACGTCGGACCCCACTGGTGGGCGAGGATCCAGATGTTCTTCGGCGCGAAGTAGAACAGCGACGGCGCGACGGCGCTCTGGGTCATGCCGGTCTGGGTGGCCGTGCTGAGCTGGTTGAGGTTGTCGACGGGACTGAAGCCCATCGAACCGTAGCCGCCGGTGGCGCTGGTGCTGTGGGTGGTGGCGTACACGAGCTGCTTGCCCTGGTAGGGCGCGATGGTGAAGTCCTTGAGCGACGCCCAGCCTGCCTTCGGCTGCGCCAGCGGGCCGGACGACGTCCAGCGGTAGGACGTCGGCAGCTCGCAGGAGGCCGGCGGGCTCGACGGCGGCTGCGAGGTGGGGGTGACCGGCGGGCTGGTCGGCGGCTGCGAGGTGGGGGTGACCGGCGGGCTGGTCGGCTGCCCGGTGCATGCCACGCCGTTGAGGGCGAAGTCGGTCGGGATCGGGTTGTTGTCGTTCGACGAGCCGTTGAAGCCGAATGACACCTCGCCGTTCGTGCCGATCGAGCCGTTGTAGCTGACGTTCTTGGCTGTGACGGAGGCACCGCTCTGAGTCAGCGACGTGCTCCACGACTGGGTGACGGTCTGCCCGGCACTGTATGTCCAAGTCAGAGTCCAGCTACTCAACGCGTCGCCGAGGTTCTTGATGGATACGTTGGCGCCGAATCCGCCCGGCCACTGCGAGGCGATGGTGTAGTTGACCGAACAGCCGGCTGCGGCGGCATTGGCCGGCAACGCTACCGTGAGCGCAGCTGATCCGAGCAATGCGGCGCCGACCGAGGCCAGAGCGGCATTCATTCGTCTGGATCTGTTCACAGATTCTCTCCTGAGTGGGGGGTGACGGCTCTCAGGGCCGAGCAGACCGCGTTGTTGACTTTACAGTCGTTACTCGTATGTCACGAGGGCGCTACGGAACTTTCAACAAAATCGAGCTTCAGATTTAGACACATCAATAGATGTGTGGTTGCGCCAGGCTCTTTCGGACAAATCTTCCACAAACGGAGCATTCCGGCTGGTCACCCGACACCGACGCACTCATCTCGGCCAGAAGCGGATGGGCCGGTCAGCTCGACGCCGCGTCACCAGTCACGGAACGTAACGGCGGCCGCTGGTCTTTCCGATAATCTCGCTGAGTCCGCGTTCGCCTTTGAACGATTGGGGCGTCGACCTACCCGGTCACATGATCCGACGCCGAGGCGAGTCTCCGGGCGGAGAACGCCCGGCTCAAGCAGGCACTGCGGGACTGGCAGCAGCGCTTTGCGCCCCGTCCCGCGGCGGCCTGTCCCGCGCCGCTTGGCTGCCCAGTCCGTCCGTCTCCAGACGAAGGAGTGTCGGCTTCGAGCGCGCGATGATGAGACGGTCTGTGGCGGACGAGGGTGAGGGCTGGTGTCGAGCAACCCGGAGTGGCCGACCGCTGAGCATGTGCCTGCCAAGGAGTTGGCCCGCCGGCAGGGTGTGCGGCCGATCGATCCCGTTGACAATCTGGCTCGGCCGGACGCGTTCGAGTCCGACGACGAGTTGGACGACTGCCTCGCCGATCTGTACGCCCCCCGCCGGGCTGGCGTCGCGTGAGCACGGCATCGGCTACGGCAGGAGTCGACTGGTGTAGCCGGCGTCCACCAGGCGGGCGTAGGCGGCGCGTACCTCGTCGGGCATGTCCTGGGGGATGGCGAAGCCAGCTTCGGCGTACGCCTCGATGCGCTGCGTATCGCCGACCAGCATGTCGATGACCTTCTTCGTATCGTCGATGGCGATGACGTAGTCGTCTAAGGCGAGCGGGTGGGACGCGCAGATCACTTCGACGTCGGGCCACAACTTCTTGGCGGTCGCGTAGGCGCGGCGCTGCTGGTAAGGGCGGCTCATCAGGATCACGGAGCGGACGTCGATGCCGTGTGCGGCGAGTAACGCACGGGTGTGTTCGATGTTCTGGCCGGTGTTGCGGGCCTCGGTCTCGATGAGAATCGCGTCGGCTGGTACGCCGTGCTCGACGGCGTACTCCCGATAGTGGACGGCCTCACCGCGCGGGAAGGTCCCGATGGTGGTGGAGGCGTTGGCGCCGGTGAAGACCAGCAGCGGATACATACCCCGGTGGTAGAGGTCGGTGGCGACCTTGGCGACGCCGAGGTCGTGGCTGCCCAGTCCGACGCCGACGTCAACCGGCCGGATCTCGTGGTGCATGTGGTGGTAGCCCCACAGGCGTTCTACATCGGCGCGGTGGGCGTCGGGGATCGTCGGTACGCTCGCGGACATTTGGCCGATTCTCTCAGTCCGAGATCGCGAAGATAGCCGCCTGTCGATAGACGCTAGCTTCCGGCACGGATCTTCATCCAGAGCCGGCCGAGCATGTTCTTTCCGGAGCCGTCCGCGCCTTCACCCCAGAAGTAGTCGGTGGGGGAGTCCTCGACGATGTCTTCGTCGCCACTCTCGCGTAGGGCTTCCTGCGCCTCCGGGTGCTGGGCGAGCTTCGCGCGCAGGATCTCTTCGACAACCGTCACCTTCTTGCGGTCCCAGTCGGGGTCCCTCGCGGCCTTGTATGTCTCGTTCGCCAATCGCTTGGCCTCCAGCGGGCTCCGAGCATTGCGGATCGCCTCCTGGGCCTCGGGATCGAGGCACTTCGCGGCCTGGTAGGCGTGTTCGCAGGTGGGGTAGCGCTTCCCCCGATACTCGATCGCGTGCGCGGAGAAGTTGTTGAAGACGTAGAACTTGGGCGTGTAGAACCTGATCGCCATTGGCTACACCTCCTCATCGCGTAGGTCGTCCACCAGAGCCGCAACCGGTTGCAGAGATCGGTGTGGCGTCAGCCGGGCTGGATGTGGTGGGCAAGCTGGTCTTGGTTCAGCCTCTGCGCCTCCCGATGGGCGGCGAGCTGGCGGCCGAGTGTGTCCGCTTGGCCTCGACAACGGCTTCCTGGTCGATCATCTCTCTTGTCTACCGCCCTCGATGTCGCTCGATTGTCAGGCAACTGTCGCAAGACTCCTGCACCGATTCCCGACACGGATTGTCACCGGATTCACTCCCTCTGTCACCACCGCGCACCGTGGTGGCGAGAGCGGCACCGGGGCGGGTGCTGGCAGGCCGCGTCACCCCCGATCTGCGGTCGTTCACGAAGCCCGCTCGCCTCGGTGCCCATCCAACGAGCGTTCGTGAAGGAGCGTCGTGGTTCCCGTACCCGGTGATGTGGTCCGTGTCGACGGTCGGGCGTCGGTGCAGTTCGCCGGTGACCGTGCCCTGGTCTTCCGGGTGACCGCCGTGTCGGACGCACCGACGTACCAGGGTGGACCGAGCCGAGATTGCCGGGCGGGTCGGATCACCTACGAGGCGCCGCCACGAAACACCGGTTGGCTCGACAGCTCACCGATGCGGGGCCGCACGGTCATCTTGCCGGAAGCTCGGCGCATCATGTCAACTGCAGCAGTCATCTTGTATCGCTCGGCAAGAATTCGAAGAATGTCGTCCTCGGTACGAGCGGGACCCACCCTACCTGAACGGCCCGCAATAGCGCTTACAGCGGAGCGAGCCCTCACGGGGTCGAGGGAAGTGGTGTTCGCTGCGAACTCCTGTGGCGGAAGCACCTGGACTCCGGCGGGCATCTTGCCCTGCGGAAGGTCTCGGATGTTGTGGGTGACGATGGCCCCTGCGTTGGCCACAAACGCTGCGGCCACCAGATGCTCGTCGTCCGGGTCGGGAAGGCCGTACGTACCCTCCAGGCCCTCCCACCCGGTGACCTCCGCATCGTCAAAGTGCTTACGCATCTGCTGAATGAGGCCTCGCGCCCGCTGGGTTGCCTCGGGCTCGCTTTGCCCTCGCCCGATCCACTTTGCCCGCTCCTCGTATTCCAGTTCCTCAAGGACGACCCTGTTCCACACCGGGCGGTACATTCCCTCAACCGCTAGGGACAGCAGGAAGTCGCGTTGAAGACTGGGCCAGAGGACGCATGTGTCAAGGAGGGCCGTAAACACCGGCCTATTCTGTCAGGCCCTTGCGTCGACGTGCGACGGCGCGGCGTGCCTCGCGTAGTCGATCGAGCACTGCGTCGAGATCTTCTCCATCGTCGATGCTTACTGCTGTGGCTTCGAGCGCGGCGTACTGCTCGGCCCTGCGCCGCTGCCGGTAGGAGAGCAGGTCGGGCAACAGGACACGACGATGTGTGCCCACTCGTTCGAAAGGGATCTTTCCGTCGTCCAGTAGCTTGACCACCGTAGGTCGGCTCACTCCAAGCAGATCGGCGGCCTGCTGCGTCGTCAGCGTCAGGGTCCGGGGGGCGACCGTGACTGCAAAACCCTGCTGCAGAGCCTCCACGACCTGGCGAAGGACGGCATAGATTTCGGCTGGAAGCTCAACCCGGTCACCTGCGGTCGCTCCGGCAAGGAAGTACCGCGGCTCTACCTGCCCCAGTCCAGCCCTCTCATGAGCCTTCAGGAAGTCGTACACCTTGGCGACTTCCTGATCAGCCTCTGGCAGGTAGGTCTCTTCCTTCAGGGCAGCTGCGGTCATGGTGTTCGCCTCCTCGTCGCAAGGATCGTAACCGGCTTCGTTTCTTTCGTCTAGCGAAAGGCCACATCACATTCCCTCGTGCGGTTCCGCCGTACCGGTCTCGGCCGCCGAGGGCTGGCCGAGGATCAGGTGTACGCGTGCAGCGCCCTGCTCGTACGGGATCCCGAACCATCGCAGGCTCGGGATCCCGTACGAGCAGGGCGCTGCTGTCAGTTGTCCGCGTACACCGACGGTCCCCTTCGGGAGGCCGCGGCCTAGAGCTTCGTCCAGAGCGTGTTGTCGGACCACCTGATCGTATTGGGCGACTCAAGCCGCCCGATGTTGGTGCGGTCGTCGGGGAAGGTCATGCTGATCGTCGTCGCGTCGATGACCGAGCCGTGCGCGGTGGGTCGGTGGAACGCGGACATGTCCACCGACAGCGCGCTTCCGTTGGCCGAGAAGAACGGCCCCGGGCCGGTGCCACCCGACCACAGGCCCTGCAGGTCGAAGATCGTGCTGCTGCCAGCCTTCGTCCAGGACGTTCCGTTGGACCACCGGATCACCGAAGACCCCTGGAGCTGCCCGGTCACGGTGGCGAAGTCGGGGAACGTCACCTGGATCGTGTTGCCGGAGGTCACGAATCCGCGTGCCGTCGGCCGGCCGAAGGCGGACATGTCGACCGTGAGGGTCGCGTCCTTCATCGTGATGATCGGCTGACGGCCTTCGGCCGACCACCGACCGCTGATGTCGGATGCCATCGCGGTGGGCGGGGCGGCCTGGTAGAAGTCCAGGGAGCCGATCTGCCGGTTGTTGGCCGGCCGGAACAGCGGCGCGTAGTAGACCGTGTTCGCCCCGGTGGTGCCCCCGTTCGGGCAGTTGGCGGTGCCCGACCCGGCGGAGATGGTGCCGCGCGCCAGCACACTGTTCGTGTTCGGGACGTAGGAGTAGACGGGCCCGCCGCTGTCACCGGACGCCACGGCGCACTGCGCCGTCGGGTAACCGGCTCTGATGAACGGCCCGTCCGCGTTCCGGCCGCAGGAACTGTCGGAAAGCGTGATGAACACGTCCACGGCCTGCACCGGGATGTTGAAGTGCTCGCCGCTGGTCGCGCCGCCGGTCTCGACCAGGTTACCGACGAAGTCGGGGGTCGCGCCCAGGATGTCGGCCGCCGAGTTCGAGTTGGACGCGCCGGTGTAGACCCGGGCGTCCATCCCGCCGGGGTAGTCGATCAACGCCGTGTCGCGGCAGGCCGTCACCGCTGTCACGGTTCCGGCCGGGTTCGGCTGGCCGGAGATGCGGACGGCCGCGCCGGGCGTGACGCAGTGGGCCGCCGTCGCCATCCGGTAGACGTTGCCGAAGCGGAACCGGAAACCGTTGGTGCAGCCGATCGCCAGCGGGGAACCGGACTCGTAGGCAGACCCGCCGTAGAACAGGGGTACGTCGGCCTGCCGGTTGAACAGTGCCCGCGGGCGTTCACCGACGGTCACGCTGATCGGCACCGTGGCGTCGGCCCGCAGCGACGCGCGGTCGGCCAGGGCCGACGCCGTGGCGACCGTGACCGCCAGTCCGCTGCCGTCGGCCTGGGGTGCGGCCTGCGCCACCCGCGGGTCCGCGGCCAACCGCTGCGCCTGCGCCACCAACGTGTTGTGGCTGAATCGCGCCGGCCGGAAGACCACCGGCACGTCCAGCCGGTCGGCCACCGTACGCATCGGCTGAGGCACCTGGCCCGGCCAGTACACGACCAGCTTGCGATCGGCCGGCGCGGCGACGATGCTCGCCCGTCCGGTTCCGTCGGTCGCCACGATCCGCTCGGCGGCGGCGTTGAGCCTGGCCTGGAACGCGTACACGGCTGGCCAGTCGGCGAACCCGGCGGGCACCGGGCCCGGCGGCGCGGGACGCGAGGTCGCCGCTTGGTGATCGCCGTGGGTGTCCGGCGGCTGGGCGGCCACGGCCGCTCCGGAAGTGAGCGTGACCGTCAGGGCTGCGACGCCCAGCCCGGTCAGCGCTCGGGTACCAAACCTCATCAGTGGTTCTCCTACCGGTATCGGGGCGGAACGGTCGTCCGCTCGGCATGGCCGAACGAACTGTCGCTGCGCTTCGGTTGAATGACTCTGCGGCGGATCGCCGTCTACCGCCGAATGTCCGCCGGCGACCGGGCCCGGCAAAGAATCCCGACCGAATCCGAATGCCGCCGGGTGCGAAGTGTCCTTACGCCGACAACCAGCAGGTCATCCGGTCGCTAGCCTCGGAACCATGCCGTTCGAGGACCCGCCGGATCCCGGCTCGGCCGGCACCGTCGACGGTCTGGTCGAGCTGCTGCGGTTGTTGAAGATCTGGGCCGGCAACCCGTCCTACGAGTGGATCAAAGAACAGGTCAACACCGCCTGGGGTACGACCGGCCGGCGGGCCACCGAACTGGCCGGCAAGACCACGATCGTGGACTGCTTCCAGCCCGGCCGACGACGGCTGAACCCGGAGCTGGTGGTGGCCGTGGTGCGGACGCTGCACCCCGACCCGGGTTACGTGTCGCAGTGGCGCCAGGCGCTACGGGTGGTCGGCGGGCGGGGCGAGGCGGCAACGCAGGTCCGGGTCCAGGACCGGTTGCCGCAGGATCTGGTCGGTTTCACCGGCCGGTCCGCCGAACTGGACGGGCTCCGGCGGGCGCTGCGCCACGGTGGGACGGCCGGCAGCACGGTGGTGATCTCGGCGATCGTGGGGACGGCCGGGGTCGGCAAGACCCAGCTCGCCATCCACGCCGCGCACGCTCTCAACCAGGAGAAACCGTTCGACCGGATCCTGTTCGTCAACCTGCGCGGGTTCCACCCCGACCCCACGCAACCACCGGCCGACCCCGCCGCGGTCCTCGACGGTTTCCTGCGCCTGCTGGGCATCGCGGGACAACAGATCCCGTACGACCTGCCCGCTCGGATCGCTGCCTACCGCAGCCGCCTCGCCGGCACCCGCACCCTGGTCGTGCTGGACAACGCGGCCGACGCCGGACAGGTCCGTCCGCTGTTGCCCGACACGCCGGGCTGCCCCGTACTGGTGACCAGCCGACGTGACCTCACGGGCCTGCACCGCGCCACCCACCTCGTGGTGGACGTGTTCACCCCCGACGAGGCGGTGGCCCTCCTCGCCGGAGTCGCCCGCCCGTGCCCGATCGGCGCGGACCCGGACGCTGCGGCCCGGATCGCCCGCCGTTGCGGTTACCTACCGCTCGCGCTCGGGCTGGTCAGCGCACACATCAGCGGCACGACCGGCTGGACCCTGACCGACCATGCCGACCGGCTCGACGAACGTCATCGCCAGCGCCGGCTGGACACCGGCGTCGAACTCGCCCTCGGCCTGTCCTACCGGCAGCTGCCCACCGACCAGCGACGGGTGCTGCGCCTTCTGTCGCTGCACCCCGGCCAGGATTTCGACGCCTACGCCGCCGCGGCCCTGGCCGGCACCGACCCACCCACCGCGCGGGCTCAGCTGCGCCACCTGTGCCGAGATCACCTGCTGCAACCGGCCGCCACCGACCGGTACACCCTGCACGACCTGGTCCGCGCCTACGCCGCCGGTCGGTGCGGCGACGAAGACCCGCCACCCGACCGGCGCGCCGCCCTGATCCGCCTGTTCGACTTCTACCTGCACACCGCCCACGCCAGCGATCGAGTGCTGTATCCCCACGGCGATCCGGTCCCGCTCGCCCCGGCACCTGCCGGAACGGTGGTGCCGCCGCTGATCGACGCCGGGGCGGCCCTGGCGTGGTTCACGGCCGAGCACACGGTCCTGCTCGCGGTGGCCGAACAAGCCGCCGTCGAAGGGCTCGACGAGCACACCGCGGGGCTGGCCCGGACCCTGACGAACTTTCTCAACCTGCGCGGACACTGGCAGGACCAGATCACCCTGCAGAACCGGGCCCTCGCCGCCGCCCGCCGCCTCGGCGACCGACCCGGGCAGGCGCACAACCACCGCAACCTCGGGCGTTCTCACGACATGATGGGCCGCCAGGACGACAGCCGTACGCACTTCCGCGCCGCGCTGGCGCTGTTCGCCGAGGTCGGTGACCAGGTGGGCACCGCCACCACCCATCTCAACCTGGCCAGACAGTACGAGCGGCAGGGCCACTACCCCCAGGCGCTCGGCCACGACCGGCGCGCGCTCGCGCTGTTCCAGGCGGCCGGGCATCGGGCCGGCGAGGCCAGGGCGCTCAACAACGTCGGCTGCCTGCTCACCCTGCTCGGCAAGCACCCACAGGCACTCACCTGCTGCCAGCGGGCCCTCAACCTGCACCAGAGCATCGGCAATCGCCACGGCGAGGCCACCACCTGGGACAGCATCGGCTACGTACACCACCGGCTCGGCCAGCAGGCGACGGCGATCGACTGTTACCGGCACGCCCTCGCGCTGTACCTGGAAACCGGTGACCGCCCCAACGAGGCGCAGGCGCTCACCAACCTCGGCGACGCCCACGAAGCCGCCGGCCACCACTCCGACGCCCGCCACGCCTGGCGGGCCGCGCTGGACATCCTCGACGAGCTGGGCCACGCCGACGCCGACCTGGTCCGGGCCCGACTGCCCGACTCGCGGATCAGTCTCGGCTGAAAGTCCGCTTCGATCGGATATCGGGGAGTGCGTCGCTTGTCGGCCTCGTCGCGCGGTCAGCCGGTCGATCCGGCTGCGTCCCGAGCGGGTACGCACCAGCCGCTCTCGCCGTACCAGTCCCGGCGTATTGGGCGTTTCTGTGGGTTGTTGTCGGTCGCTGGTCGTGGTCGTTGTGGGAGTCAAGGGGGTTGTTGTCGCCTGATGGCAGTTGTGGGTTATTTAGTGCGTCTCGTCGTTTTGTTGGTGGTCTTCTGTTCTGGTTCTGGTAGCCGGTGGATCGGCGTGTGACAGTTGCCGCTGGGCCGGACAGGTAGGGGACATGGACAACGAAGAAGAACCCAGATGAGCCGTGGTGATGCGGACGCCCGGGAGGAGCGCTTCCGTTCTCTGCACGTCGAGACATATGCCGACCTGCTGCGCTTCGTCGAGCGGAGGGTCCCGGCCGCCGAGGCCGAGGACATCGTCTCGACGGTCTTCCTGACGGCCTGGCGGCGATTCGACGAGTTGTCGGACGATGCTCGGCCGTGGCTGTTCGCGGTGGCGCGCAAGACCATGGCCAACCAGTCGCGCGGCTGGTTGCGGCGCCAGGCCCTGGACGTCCGGCTGGTGTCGCTGGAGGCACGCGAACTGTCCGACGACGCCGGGAGTGCCGCGGCGCGAATCGACCTGGAACGCGCCTGGCGCGCTCTGCGCCCGGCGGACCGCGAGGTTCTCGCCCTGGTCGCGTTCGACGGATTGACGGCTGACCAGGCGGCCACCGTGCTCGGCTGTCGTCGGTCGACCTTTGCCATGCGACTCGGCAGGGCCCGGCAACGGCTGCGAGCCGCCCTGGAACCGGCCGAAGCTGTCCCCCCTTCGTCTTTCCGCCCGCACGATTTCAAGGAGCAGCAGTCATGGACTCCAGCATGAAGGACCTGCAGCAGTTGGCCGTGCTCGACCCGGCGGGCGGTCGCGAGCCCACCCCGATGGAGTGGACCCGGTCGACGGCGTTCGTCGAGCGGGTGATGGCCGGTCAGGCCACCATGGCATCGGCTCGCCGGCCGGCGCGACGCTGGCTGGTGGTGGGCCTGGCCGCGGTCGCCGCGGGTGCCGTCGCGGTCGTGGCTGTGCCTGCGTTGCTGCCGGGAACGGCGGAGAAAGCGGTCGCGGCCTGGACGCCCACACCCGGTTCGCTCACCGGGGCACAGGTGTTGCCGCAGGCCCGGGTCTGTGCGGGGAACGACGTGGGAGGCAGTTCGTCGACGGTCGACGCGGCGGACGTTCTCCTCGCCGAGCAGCGTGGTCTCGCGACGCTGCTGATCATGAAGAAGAGCAACGGCGTCACCGTCGAGTGCCTGAGCGCGGGAGACGACGACCAGTTCGCCTCAATGGGCCTGGCCAACGGCCCGCTGCCGGCGCTGCCCGCCGGCACGGTGGACCTGCAGACCATGAGTTCCATGGGCGATGGCGACGCTATGTGGTCGAACATCGTGGGCCTGGTGGGCCCGGGGGTCACCGGGGTGGACGTGCGCCTCGACAACGGGAAGGTTCTCCAGGCCAGCGTGAAGTCCGGCTGGTGGGCGGCCTGGTGGCCGGGTCCCGAGGGCGGCGAGGCCGACGGTCTCACGGTGACCGTGCACACCGCGAAGGGAACGACCAGCTACCGCCCTTCCGAGCTGTCCTGACGTGACCGGCTGCGGGGGGGGGGGGGGGGGGGGGGGGGGGGGGGTTTTTTGTTTGTTGGGTGGGTTTTTTTTGTCTTTGGCCTGGTTCCCCTCTTCTGGCGAAAGCCCGCACAACCCCCCCA
>NZ_JBTIXF010000037.1:0-61413 GCF_055793945.1 Plantactinospora sp. A48
CGGACACCCCATTGGGGTGTCCGACACCGTCGGGCCCGAGGTGACCCTGAGTCGACCCTGCGGCGACGGCCGACGGGTGGTGCGGCGTACCGGGTCAGATCCGCCCGGTGGCGGCGGCCCGGCGCCGGGAGATCGCGTCGACGCTGGCCGCGACCAGCAGGACCAGACCGGTGACGATGTACACCACCGCCGAGGGCTGGTTGAGCAGACCCATTCCGTTCGCGATGATGGCCACCACCAGACCGCCGAGGATCGCGTCGGCCACCCGGCCCTTCCCACCGAACAGGCTGGTGCCGCCGATGACGGCCGCGCCCACCGCGTACAGCAGGGTCGAGGAACCACCGGTGCTGGGCGAGACCGAGTTGTCCCGGCTGGCCAGCAGGATCCCGGCGAGACTGGCGAGCGTCGAGCAGGCGATGAAGCAGATCAGCCGGACCAGCAGCACGTTGATGCCGGCCCGCCGGGCCGCCTCGGCGTTGCCGCCCACCGCGTAGACGTGCCGACCGAACGGGGTCCGGGACAGCAGGAACGTCAGGCCACCGAGCAGCACGATCAGCACCGGCACCACCCACGGCACCCCCTTGATGGAGGTGACGGCCGGGTTGCGGCTGCGCTCGATGCTCAGGTAGTAGGTGGGCAGGGCCAGCAGCACGGTCATGGCGACGACCTTCAACGCCCACACCGGGATGCCGTGGTTGTGCAGGCCGCCGGCCCGACGGGTCAGGATGCGGCGCAGCGACAGCAGGGCGTAGACCGCCACCACCAGGACCACCAGGACCCAGCCGAGCCAGACCGGCAGGTTGCTGTTCATCACCCGCAGCAGCGTCGCGTCGCGCAGCGGGATCGTGCCGCCCTCACCGATCACCTTCAGCATCACGCCCTGCAGGCCGAGGAAGGCCGCGAGGGTGACCACGAAGGACGGGATGCCCAGCCGGGCCACCAGCAGGCCGATGACCGTGCCGATCACCGCGCCGGTGAACAGGCAGATCAGCGTGCCCAGCCACCAGCTCAGGCCGGTGTGGTCCCGCAGCATCAGGCACATCACGGAGCTGGCGGTGCCGGCCGTGTAACCGGCCGACAGGTCGATCTCGCCGATCAGCAGCACGAACACCAGACCCATGGCGATGACGATGACCGCCGCGCCCTGGTTGATCAGGTTGGCGAAGTTGAAGGCGTTGGTGAAGGTGTTCGGCCGCAGTGCCGTGAAGACGATGACCAGTACCACCAGGCCGAGAACGGCGGGCAGACCGCCGACGTCGCCGCCGCGCAGCCGCGCCAGGTAGTCGACAAAGGCCGCCCGGACTCCCTGCGATCCGTTGTCCGGTGTCGACACCGGGGTGGACTCGCCGGACCCGGTCAGGGTGGGTGCGCTCACTGCTCCGCCTTCCGTTCGCGCGGGCTGTCCTCGCGCGGTTCCGTTCCCGTGCTCGCGGGCTCGTGGCCGGCTCCGCCCAGATCCTCGCCGTCGGTCCTCGGCGTGCCGTCGGTGCGGGGACCGTGCGAGGCGTTGGCACCGGTGGTGATCAGCTCGACCACCTGTCCCTGGGTGACGTCCTTCGCCGACACCTGCGCGGCCATCCGGCCCAGGTGCAGCACCGCGATGTCGTCGGCGACCTCGAACACGTCGTTGAGGTTGTGGCTGATCAGGACGACCGCCAGCCCGTTGTCGGCCAGCCGGCGGACCAGCCGGAGCACCTGTTCGGTCTGGGCCACCCCGAGCGCGGCGGTGGGTTCGTCGAGGATCACCAGCCGGGAGTTCCACAGCACGGCGCGGGCGATCGCAACGGTCTGTCGCTGGCCGCCGGAGAGGCTGGCCACCAGCTGCCGCATCGACACGACGGTCCGGACCGACAGGCTGTCCAGGGTCTGGCTGGCCCGCTGCTCCATGGCCGCCTCGTTCAGCACACCACCGCTGCTCAGCTCCCGGCCGAGGAACATGTTGTGCACGATGTCGAGGTTGTCGCACAGCGCCAGGTCCTGGTAGACGACCTCGATCCCCAGCGCGTTGGCCTGCTTCGGCGAGGTGACGTGGACCTGCTGACCGTCGAACACGTAGCGGCCGGAGTCGAAGGTGTGGATCCCGGCCAGCCCCTTGATCAGGGTGCTCTTACCGGCGCCGTTGTCGCCGACCAGGGCGGTGACCCGGCCGGCGCTGACGTCGAGGTTGACATCCCGCAGCACATGGACCGGACCGAAGCTCTTGTTGATGCCGCGCAGGGAAAGCAACGTCCCCGGCTGGGCCGGGGCGGCGTCCGCGGGGGGCGCGGCGGTACCCGGAGTCGTCATGCTCACCTCAAGGGGCGGTAGGGGTTACGAAGGAACTCCCCGGGCGCGACCACCGGCCGGCGGTCCCGGTAGGGGACCACCGGCCGGTGGAACGACCAGGCAGGTACGACGTCAGGAGACGCCGTGCTCGGTGCACGCCTTGGCGAACTCGCCGGTGCAGATGTCGGTGGCCTTCCAGTAGCCGTCGGCGATCACGTCCTTGACGTTGTCGACGGTGATGGCCTGCGGGACCTGCAGGGAGGACGGCACGTCCTTGTTCAGGACGGTGTCCTTCACCGTGGCGGTGGCCACGCCCGCGGCGTCCTGCCCCTTGATCAGCGCGACGGCCAGCTGCGCGGCGGCGTCGGCCTCCTTCTTGGCGGCCTTGTACACGGTCATGCACTGGTCGCCGGCCAGGATCCGCTGCAGACCCTCCTTGCTGGCGTCCTGACCGGTCACCGGAACCTTGCCGTTGAGCTTGTTGGCCTTCAGTCGGGCGATGATGCCGCCGGCCATCGTGTCGTTGGCCGAGACAACCCCGTCGATCTTGCCGCCGTTCTGCGTGAACAGCTGCTCGAACGCGGTGCCCGCGATGTTGGCGTCCCACTTGCCGGTCTGGTCACCGACGAGCTTGTACTTGCCACCGTCGATCTGCGGCTTGAGCGCCTCGACGTAGCCCTCCTTGAACAACTTGGCGTTGTTGTCCGTCGGGTCACCGTTGATGTACACAATGTTCGCGCTGGTCTTGCCGGCCTTGTCCAGGCAGGTCTTCAGACCGTCGCCGATGAGCTTGCCGACCTGCACGTTGTCGAACGACACGTAGTACGACGCGCCGCCACCGAGGGTCAGCCGGTCGTAGTCGATCGTCTTCACGCCGGCCGCCTGGGCCTTCTTCAGGCACGCCGAGCCGGTCTCGGAGTCGACGTTGGTGATCAGCAGGACCTTGACGCCCTCATTGATCATGCTCTCGCAGAGCGTGCCGAACTTCGCCTTGTCCCCGTCGGCGTTCTGGATGTCCGACCCGACGCCGGCCGCGTCGAACGCCGCCTTCAGCATCGGCCGGTCGTTCGCCTCCCAGCGCGGAGAGGTCGTGGTGTCCGGGAGGATCACGCCGACCTTCCCGCTACCGCCGCCACTCGCGTCGCCCGAGGAGTCGTCGGAGTTGCCGCAGGCGACCAGCGCCGCCGCGCTGGCCAGCGCCACGGCCACGGCGCCGAGCTGTCTGATCCGCATTTGTTTCCTCCACACGTTCAGGGCAAAGGGGGGCAGCTCGCCGACCAGAGCATGGCGTTGCTGCGGGTCCGGTGGTGACCACCGCGCTGTGGATCCCGGCCCGTGCCTCCTGTTTCGTGGCCAAGGTATTTCGATCACCAGTTCCGGCGCTAGATGCGAGCGCGATACAGGTTGGTCACGATTGGGCATCACCGTAGCTTGATCGAGAGCCAAACGTTATCCAGCGTCCGCGCCGGGCATGGTCGCCCACCGGTGGGGGTAGGGAGCAGTGATCGATCCCCATGCTCCGCGGCACCCGGCGGGTCGCCCCGGCCCGCCGCGCCGTGGTCAGCGTCGACCACAGGAGAAACGTATGAGAGCAGCCCGGGTCACCCTCGCCGCGCTGACCGCGACGCTGGTGACGGTACCGATCGGCACGTCACCCGGCCGGGCGGACGGCGCGGTTGCGCCCGGCGCCCCGGGCGCCGCCGCCACCTGGACAGCCGCCGACAAGAGTGGCTTCGGCACCGCGTACGACGCCCCGAACAGCAAGGTCTGGTTCACCGTCGGCGCCCGTGGCGGTCTCACCGAGGTCTACTATCCCGACCTCGGCACCCCCAGCGGACGCAGCCTCGACTTCGTGGTCTCCGACGGTCGCGGCGCGGTCCGGGCCGGCGAGGCCGGCGACGGTCACACCGACGTCGTCGACAGCGCGGGCCTGACCTTCGTCCACACCGACACCGCGACCGGCCGGTGGCGGCTCACCACCCGGTACGTCACCGACCCGGCCCGCTCCACAGTGCTGGTCGACGTCGACTTCACCAGCCTGGACCGGCGACCCCGCGCCCTGTACACGGTGTACGACCCGGGGCTGACCAACGACGGCGGCGACGACACCGGGACCACCACGGCACACGCGCTCACCGCGACCGACGGGCACACCGGCAGCGCCCTGAGCGCCAGCCCCGACTTCACCGCCACCTCCACCGGGTACGCCGGAAGCAGCGACGGCTGGACCGACCTGCGCGACGGGCGTCTCGACCACCGGTACGCCACCGCGCCGACCCCCGGCAACATCGTGCAGACCGCCCGTACCGCGCTGACCGGCACCGCCGGCCGGCGCCACCTGACCCTGGCTCTGGCCTTCGGTTCCACCGCGACGGCGGCGCTGGCCGACGCCGGCGCCGCACTGCGGCGCGGCTTCGCCGACGCGGCCCGCGCCTACGCGACGGGCTGGACGGGTTACCTGCGCCGACTGGCGCCGGTGCCGACCAGCCTGCGTGGCACCGACCAGCGCCGGCTGTACCGGGTCTCCGAAATGGTGCTGGCCGCCAGCGAGGACAAGACCCACCGGGGTGCCTTCGTCGCCTCACCCACGATGCCGTGGGTGTGGGGCCAGGAGGCCAGGTCCGGGCCGTACCACCTGGTCTGGTCCCGGGACCTCTACCAGATCGCCACCGCGCTGATCGCCGCCGGTGACCTCGCCGGGGCCCGCCGGGCGCTCGACTTCCTGTTCCAGGTGCAGCAGCGGCCCGACGGGTCGTTCCCGCAGAACACCGACGTGGCGGGCACCCCCGTCTGGGACAACCTCCAACTCGACGAGGTGGCCCTGCCACTCGTGCTGGCCGCCCAACTGCGCCGCACCGACCCCGGCACCTGGTCGCACGTCAAGCGGGCCGCGGACTTCCTGATCGGCTTCGGCCGGGACGGGCACACCGCGCCGTGGACCCCGCAGGAGCGTTGGGAGAACCAGAGCGGCTACTCCCCGGCCACCATCGCCGCCGAGATCGCCGGGCTGGTCTGCGCCGCCGGCATCGCGCGGGCCAACGGCGACACCGACTCGGCCGACCGGTACCTGGCCACGGCCGACGACTGGCGGTCCAAGGTGGACTCCTGGACGGTGACCAGCACCGGCCCGTACGGTCCGAAGCCGTACTACCTGCGGCTGAGCAAGGACGGCGACCCGGACGCCGCGACGACCTACCCGGTGGGTGACTCCGGGCCGGCCGCGGTGGACCAGCGGGCCGTGGTCGACCCCAGCTTCCTGGAACTGGTCCGGCTCGGCGTCAAACCCGCCGACCACCCGGCCGTGCGGAACACCCTCGCCGTGGTCGACCGGCAGCTCGGCTTCACCACCCCCGGCGGCCGGTACTGGCACCGGGCCTCCTTCGACGGGTACGGCGAGACCGTCACCGGCGCGGACTGGAACTTCGACTTCCCGGCGGACAGCCGGGCCACCCGGGGACGCGGCTGGCCCCTGCTGAACGGGGAACGCGGCGAGTACGCCCTCGCGGCGGGCGACCGGGCGGTCGCCGGCCGGGAACTGTCGGCGATCGCCAGCACGGCCAGCCCGAGCCTGATGCTCGCCGAGCAGGTGTGGGACGACCAGGCACCGTCCGGACAGCCCGGTTTCCGCCCCGGCACGGGCACCCGCTCGGCGACCCCGCTGATCTGGACCCACGCCCAGTACGTACGGCTCGCCGTCGACCTGGCCGCCGGCCGGCTCACCGACCAGCCCGTCGAGGTGACCACCCGCTACACGAGGTAAGGAAGGGCCCCTTGTTATCGCCTTTTTTGTATACGAAGGGGCCCTTCCTGACGCCGAACCGGGGCGGGCTGGTCGGACCGGGAGCCGCCAGCCCGTTCCGGCCACCGGGAGCCGCTTCCGGTGTTGTCCCGGGCGTGCTGCACCGGGCCGTCCAGTCGACGTGACGGGGGGCGTCCGAGATGGGAACAGCACGGTGCGCGCGGCACCGTTCGACGGCGTCGGTCGCGTACCAGGGTTGGACAGCGCGGTGTGCGCGGCAACGTTCGACCGTCCGGCGCCCGGGAGGCGCGCAACAGCGACGGAACGACCGGCTGGACGCCGCCGCGCGGCGCGCGGCACCACTGTCAGTTCACCGTCTATCTGCTGCGGGACCGGGTCGACCTGGGCGGTGAACCCGATCCGGACGAGGCTCGGGAGAAGATCATCGCCGCGGCCGTCGGCAGCGGCCGGTTGACCGGTCTGTTCGGGGTGGCCTGACCCGGGCGGCCATAATGGGCGGATGGCGTGGGGGATCGACGGCCTTCGGTTTCTGCTGGACTATCTGGTCCTGGTGGGCTGCGCTGTGCTGGTGGCGCTCGTCCCCAGGTGGCTGGTCGGCTCCCGTACCCGCGGCCCCGGGCCGGGGCTGGTGGAACTGGCCTACCTGACCGACCGCGCCGGGTTGGCCTGCCACCTCGGCATCGCCGCGTTACGGCGGTCCGGTGCGGTCCGGGCGGCCCCGCTGTCCACGCTGGTGGCCGACGGTCCGGCACCGGCCCGGTCGGCGCCGCTGATCCGAGCCCTCCACGCGGCGGCGCGACAACCCGCGACCTGGACCGCCCTGCGCGGTGACCCGGCGGTACGGGTCGCGCTCGGCCAGGTGGCGTCCCGGCTGCACCGTGACGGCTGGCTGTTGAGCCGCCGCCAACTCCGGGTCATCCGGCTGGCCGTGGTTCCGCTGTACCTCGTACCCCTGGTCGTGCCGGCCCGGTTGCTGGCCGGCGATCACGGCCGGGCCGGTGGACCGGCGGCGGTCGTCGGGTTGATTTTCGCGGGCGCGGCGACACTGCTGTCGGCCTGGCGGTTGTCCGAGGTCCCCGAGGTGGGCCGGGCCGGCCGGCGGCTGCTCCGCCGTGCCCGGCGCGAACACACCGACCTGGCCCCCGGCCGCCGACCGCGGTACAGCGAACGGCCCACCGCCGACCTGCTGCGGGCGATGGCGCTGTTCGGGCCCCGTCCGCTGCTCGCCGTCGATCCGGCCTTCGCCAATCTGGTCGGGATCCGGGAGGCGAACCTGACGCCGTTCCCGGGCGACGTCACACCGTCGCCGGCCGGCCGCGACGCCCAACTGCTGAACGAGCCATGATCGGGTACGCCGGGCCGGGTGAGCGACCGGGTGAATCTTGGACGGAAACCGTCAACAGCGAACGGTTTCCGTCCAAGATCGGCTCGGTGGGAGTCGGGGTCGGATCGGGTCAGGCGGCCGGTGGGGTGAGCAGCCGGCGTACCCGGTCGGCGCCGACCGCGAGCAGCAGGGTGGGCAGCCGGGGACCGGTGTCCCGGCCGGTCAGCAGCCGGTAGACCAGCACGAAGAAGGCCCGCTGGGCCACCTTCAGCTCCGGGGTCGGCCTGGTGTCCAGCGGCAGGCCGAGCATCCGCTTCGGTACGCCGTACAGCAGGGCGGTGAGTCCGTCCAGGGACCAGTGCTCAGCCACCCCGTCGACGAGCAGGCGCAGCGACTCCCGCTCCCGGTCGTCCAGTGCGGTCAGCAGCTCCGGGTCCGGCTCGTCGCGGACCTGGGTGCGCTGCTCGGCCGGCAGTTGGGTGCCGACCCAGTGCCGCGCCTTGTCCAACCGGGGCCGGACCTCGTCGAGCGAGCCGACCGGCGCCGCCGGGTCCAGGTCGGTCAGGATGCGCAGCATCTGCACCGGGTCTCCGGTGGTGATGTCGACGACCGAGGCCAGCGTCCGGTACGGCACCGGACGGGGCGTCCGGGGCAGCGCGGCGGAAGCGGTCCGCACCGCCCGGTCGTACGCGATGGCGTCGGCCGGCGGCGCGGTGCCCTCGGCGACCTTGCGGCCCAGCGCGTCCCACTCGTCGTAGAGCCGGTGGATCTCCTGGTCGAAGGCGATCTTGAACGCCTGGTTGGGCCGGCGCCGGGTGTAGAGCCAGCGCAGCAGCGGTGCCTCCATGATCTCCAGGGCGTCCGCCGGGGTCGGCACACCTCCCCGGGAGCTGCTCATCTTGGCCATGCCGCTGATGCCGACGAAGGCGTACATCGGGCCGATCGGCGGCTCGGCGCCGAACACCTCGCGGACGATCTGGCTGCCCACCACGTACGACGAGCCGGGCGAGCTGTGGTCGACGCCGGACGGCTCGAAGACCACCCCCTCGTACGCCCAGCGCATCGGCCAGTCGACCTTCCAGACCAGCTTGCCCCGGTTGTGCTCGGACAGCAGCACCTTCTCGTCGTGCCCGCAGGCGCAGATGTACGTCAGCTCGGTCGTCTCGTCGTCGTACCCGGTGACGTCCGTGGTGTCCCGCCCGCAGACCGAGCAGTACGGCTTGTAGGGGTAGTAGCCGCTCGCCGCGCTGCCGTCGTCCTCGGTCGCCGCGCCGGAACCGGCCGCGGCCTCGACCGCCGCCGCCGCGTCGGCGGCGTCGCCGGCCGGCTGCGGGGCCGGCTTGGGCTTGGTGCGGTACCGGGCCAGTACCGCGTCGATCCGGTCCCGCTCCCGCATGGCCAGCAGGATCTGATCCCGGTACGCCCCGGAGGTGTACTGCCGGGTCTGGCTGATCCCCCGGTACTCGACACCCAGTTCGGCCAGCGCCTCGATCAACGGCGCCTTGAAGTGCTCGGCCCAGTTCGGGTACGCGCTGCCGGCCGGCGCCGGAACCTCGGACAGCGGCTTGCCGATGTGCTCGGCCCAGGCCGGATCGATGCCGACCGGCACCTTGCGGAACCGGTCGTAGTCGTCCCAGGAGATGATGTGGACGCACTCGTGGCCGCGTCGGCGGATCTCGTCGGCGACCAGGTGCGGGGTCAGCGCCTCGCGCAGGTTGCCCAGGTGAATCGGGCCGGACGGGCTCAGGCCGGAGGCACAGACGATGGGCTTGCCCGGCGCCCGGCGTTCCGCCTCAGCGATGACCTCGTCGGCGAACCGGTGGACCCAGTCGGCCTCCACGCTGTGCGTCACGGTGCAGCACATCCTTTCGGTCACAATCGGTGGCGCTGCCGGAAAGCCTTCCATACCGCAGAAACCGGGCCGCGCCCTGGTCGGGTCCGGTTGCCCGGCCGGTCCGCCGGCCCGCTCGGCCCGTGGCTGGCATAGTTCCTCCTGACAGGGAGGCGGGCGTGACCGAGGTGATGGGGCGGGTGGCCCAGGCGTTCGAGTTCGTCGGCGTCGGCGTACTCGTCGTGGGCCTGCTGTGGTCGGCGCTGCTCGCCGGTCGGACCTGGCGGGCCCGGGGCGGCCGGGCCGGCTACCAGGCGCTGCGGGAGACCTTCGGCGGTGTGCTGCTGCTCGGCCTGGAGATCCTGGTCGCCGCCGACCTGATCCGGACCGTCGCCGTGTCGCCGACCCTGCAGAACGTCGCCGGTCTGGGCCTGATCGTGCTGATCCGGACCTTCCTCAGCTTCTCCCTGCAGATCGAGATCGAGGGCGTCGCCCCGTGGCGTCGCGCCCTGGTCACCGGCCCGGAAGTGCTGACCCGGGCCACCCGGTCCCAGACCCGGGCCGGACCGGACCAGGCCGGGGAGGCCGGCGGCGGGCCGGCCTCGCGAGGCCGGCCCGCCGCCCGGTGACCGGGTAGGTCAGCTGACCCCGGTGATCGCCTTGATCGCGTTGATGCCGAAGTAGACCAGGAACGCGGCCGACACCGCCCACATCAGCGGGTGAACCTGCCGGGCCCGCCCCTGGACCACCCGGATCAGCACCCAGCTGAGGAACCCGGCGCCGATGCCGTTCGTGATCGAGTACGTGAACGGCATGAGCACCATCGTGAGGAACGCCGGAACGGCGACCGCGACATCGGTGAAGTCGATGTCCCGCACCTGACGGATCATCAGGGCACCCACGATGACCAGCGCCGGAGCCGCCGCCTCGCTGGGCACCAGGGACACCAGCGGGGTGAGCAGCAGCGCCGCGAGGAACAACACCCCGGTGACCACGTTGGTCAGCCCGGTCCGACCGCCCTCGGCGATGCCGGCGGACGACTCGACGTAGGTGGTGGCCGAGGAGGCGTTGGCCGCGCCACCGGCCGCCGCCGCGACGCCGTCGACGAACAGCACCCGCCCCAACCGGGGTACGTCGCCCGCCGGGGTCGCCAGGCCGGCCTGCCGGGACAGGCCGACGGTGGTACCCATCACGTCGAAGAAGTCGGCCAGCACCAGCGTGAACACCAGCAGCAGCGCGGTCATCACGCCCACGTTCGCGAAGGCGGTGAACGACACGTTGCCCAC
Source organism: Plantactinospora sp. A48 (assembly GCF_055793945.1). NCBI lineage: Bacteria > Bacillati > Actinomycetota > Actinomycetes > Micromonosporales > Micromonosporaceae > Plantactinospora > Plantactinospora sp. A48. The sequence goes on from NZ_JBTIXF010000037.1 coordinate 10,467, forward strand.
CAGGTGCAGGTCCGGCGCCTTGATCAGCGGGTCCGGCAGGGTCGGCACGTTGAGCTGCCAGCCGGTCGGATTGGGCTTGCCGTTCACGAACGCCGGTCCCGGCTTGGCGATCCGGTCGACGATCACCGCGATGACGGTGGTGGCGAGGATGCCCAGCAGGATGCCGCCGCGTACCTTGCGGGCGACCAGCGCCGCGGTGAGCAGCAGGCCGATGATGAACACCACGGTGGTCCAGCCGCGCAGCGTGCCGTCGCTGCCGAGTTGCACCGGGACCGTCGTACCGGCGGCGTCCGGGATGCGGCGCACCAGACCGCCGTCGACCAGTCCGATGATCGCGATGAACAGGCCGATGCCGGCGGCGATCGCCGCCTTGAGTTCACCGGGGATGGCCCGGAAGACGGCCTGCCGGAAACCGGTGATCACCAGCACGGCGATGATCACGCCCTCGATGACCACCAGGCCCATCGCCTCGGCCCAGGTCATCTGGCTGGCGATGCTGTACGCGACAAAGGCGTTCAGGCCGAGCCCGGTGGCCACCGCGAACGGCACCCGGCCGACCACGCCCATCAGGATGGTCATGACGGCGGCGACCAGCGCGGTCACCCCGGCCACCGGGGCGATGCCGAGCAGGTTGCCCGCCTTGTCCGGCGCGGTGCCGATGATCAGCGGGTTGAGCACCACGATGTACGCCATCGTCGCGAAGGTGGTGATGCCAGCCACGATCTCCCGCTTGACCGTGGAGCCACGGCGGGTGATCTCGAAGAACCGGTCCAGGGCGTTGCCCTCGGCGGCCGGTTCCGGACCGCTGGCGGGGGAGGGGGCATCCTCGCTGCGCTCGCTCATGCCGGCACTCCGCTGCGCTGCGTGCCGTCATGAGGCTCCACCGCACTGCGCCTGATTATTCGCTCGCTGCGCTCGCTCATGGCGTAGCTGGCTCCGTTCCGGGTTGGCCCGCCGGCGTGCCGATCGGGCGGTTGAGGGGCCGCCGTCCCGATTCGGTTGGCCCGGAGAACGTCGGGACGGCCGTGCCGGGCAGGTCCGCCCAACACGCACGAAGGCGCCGCCGGTGGGCGGCGCTTCCGCGACCACCGTACCGGTCCGGACCGCGCGGGCCACCTGCCCGTTCGGGCCCCCTCGCCGGTGATGTTGGTAACTACCAGCGGCCGACGGCGCCGGTCAACCGGCAGGTGGGGCGGCACCGCCACACCGTGGTGAGGGGCCAGCCGGGGTACGTCGGGATGCGGGGTCAGCCGGGGTACGTCGGGATGAACCGTTCCAGCCGGTCGAGGCAGCCCTCCCAGCCCGCCACGTGATTCTGCCGGTCCGCCTCCGCCACGAAGCCCGCGTGCGCGATCGACACCTCGGTGCCGCCGCCGGCCTGCCGCAGCCCGACCGTCACCAGCGTCTCCAGCGGGTCGCTGTCCCACCGCCAGGTGAACGCCAACCGGTCCAGCGGTTCGACCTCGCGGTACGTCCCGCCGACGGCGATGCCCCCACCCGGCCCGGCGATCCGGTACCGCCCGCCGGGTCGCACATCGAGTTCGGCCGTGGTCCGGAAGCGGGGTGGCCAGAACCAGCGGGTCAGTGGCACCGGTTCGGTCCAGGCCGCCCACATCCGGTCCAGCGCGGCGGCGATCGGTCGGGTGACGGTGAGCTCTGGCACGCTTCCTCCATCCGTCCGGCGTGGGTCCGGCGTCGGCCCAGGCTAGCCTTCCGACGCGGCGTGGTGAACCCCGTCGATGCCTGGCCGGTTCTCCGGACCGGTGTCGACCCGTTCCGGATCGGGCAGTTCGACCGGGAGCGGTACCGGTCGCTTGGCCACCCGGTCGTCCCAGGGCGACCGTCCGGGCAGCTGTCGCAGCAGCCAGGGCAGCAGGTGACGACGGATCCAGGCCAGCTCCGCCCGGGCCGCCTCGGGCCGACGACGGCGGGCCGCGGGCTCCAGCGGCCGGGACCAGGTGTCGTCGGCACCGGGCAGCCCGACCGTGTACGCGAGCGCCGCCGCGATGCGCTCATGACCGGCGCTGTTGGCGTGCAACCGGTCATCGCTCCAGAGCCGAGGGTCGGACGCCACCGGGTACGCGCCGAGGTCCAGCAGCGTCGCGCCGGAGGCGGCCGTCACCTCGCGCAGCGCCTCGTTCAGGGCGACCACCCGGCCGCGCAGCGGACGGGCCGCCGGCATGACCGGAGCCGGATCGGGCAGCGTGAACGTCAGCACCGTCGCGCCCTGGTCGACCAGGGCGCGTTGCATCGCGCCGACGTCGGCGGCCACCGCGTTCACGTCGAACGACACCCGCAGCACGTCGTTCATCCCGGCGACCACCGTGGCGAGGTCCGGCGCCAGGCGCAGCGCCACCGGCAGTTGCTCGGCGCGGATCCGGCCCGCGGTCCGTCCCCGGATGGCCAGGTTCGCGTACTCCAGCCCGCCCTGCGCACTCGCCACCAGGAGCGCGAACCGGTCGGCCCAACCCCGGTAGCCGCCGGTCCCGTCCGGATCGTCGAGCCCTTCGCTCGTGCTGTCGCCGATGGCGACGTAGCGCTGCCACATCATGGCCCGAGGCTATCGAGGGCCGGTGACCTCGGCCACCGCCGGCACCGCGGTCCGTGAGCCCGGCCGCGTCGGCCGTCCGTCCCCGGTCGTCGGCCCGCCGGCCGGCCACCCGCCGGTCGGCGGTCGGTCGGCCGGGGACGGGCGGGCCGTCGGCCCGGCGGCCGGCGAGTCGGTCCGGCGCGAATCGTCGGGGCGCGAGCCGGCCCGGCGTGGGTCGTCATGGCGGGAGTCGGTCCGGCGCGGGTCGGTCCGGCGTGGGTTGTCGACCGGCTCGCCGAGCAGGACGGACAGCCCGTCGGCGAAGGTCCGCCGCCAGTTGACGTAGTCGTGCGCGCCCGAGTACTCGGCGTACGTCACGTCGTAGCCCCGCTCGACCAGCATGTCCCGGAACCGGCGGTTCACCGTCACCTGGTCGAGCCCGGCGCCGCGTGGGCTGAAGGTCTCCTGGTCGCCGACATCGAGGTACCAGCGCACCGGGCGGGCCGGCCGGTCGGCGTACACCCGGGTCAGCCATTCCGGATCCCGGTCGGCGGGTGGCGTCGGCCACCAGAAGCTGCCGGACTGGGCGAGGACCGCGCCGAACCGGTCGGGTGCGGACAGCCCGACGTACGCGGCGGCCAGCCCACCCAGCGACGAGCCGGCGACGACCCGTCGCCCGGGGTCGTCGGTCAGGTTCCACCGCCGCTGGGCCCACGGCAGCAGCTCGTGGATGACGAACGCGCGGATCGGACCGGCGCCGCGCAGTTCCCGGAACCGGCGTGCCCCGTTGGGCGTGCTGACGAACAGCGCCAGGGTCGGGGGTATCCGACCGGCGGCGATGAGGTTGTCCAGCGTCGTCGGGATCCGCAGCGCCCGACGGGACAGGTAACCGTCGAAGACCACCAGCACCGGCAGCGGGCCCCGGGGCCGGCCCGGCGGCCGGTAGACGGCGATCCGCCGCCGCCCGCCGAGGGAGCGGGACCGCAGCGTGGTGTGCAGCAGTCGGCCGCGCGGCACCCCGGGCCTGGGCCGGCTCCACCTGTCGACCGGTGCCGCCGGCAGTTCCAGCAGGGAGGCCCAGACCTCCCGGTCGTACGGATCGGCCGGGTCGGCCGGGAACCGGAACGGGTGGCGGTTGACGGGATCCAGGTGGGTGCTGCCGGCGCCACTGGCGTCAGCGGGCAGATCCTCGGTGCCGTGCCGGAGGAAGTACAGGGTGCGTAGATCGGTGGGCAACCGCCGGGACCCGTACCACAGGTCCGTGCCCTCGATCCGGGTCAACGGCAGGTCCAGCCCCCAGCCGGTGGCGGTCTCGGCCGCGCAGCCGCGCCAGAGGAACGTCACCAGCGCGCTGTCCGGCTCGACCCGTTCCACCAGCGGGGTGCCGGTGGCGGTCACCGTCCGCCAGAACTCGTCCACCGCCCGGTCACCACCGGCGGGTAGTTCACGCAGCAGGCGGTCGATGCGCGGACTGGTTTCGGTCACGGTTGGTTTCCTCCCGACGCCAGGACGTGTCGGGAACACGTTTCCGCAAATATGTTTCGCGATCAATACTGTCGTGACCCGTCACCTGAGTGACCACCCGGTCACAAATACCACCCGGAGGTGTCGCCGGTTCGTCACCGTCCGGACAACCGCTCGGCTCGTTCCTTGAGGTAGCGACGCTCGGGATGGCTGCTGGTGCCGTCGGCCGCCGTCAGGTAGGCGACCCGGGCAGCCTCCGGGTCACCGGCGAGTTCCAGCAGGTGCGCGCGGACCGCCGCGAGCCGGTGGTGCCCGGCCAGCAGCTCGTCACCGGCCAGGTCGTCGAGCCGGTCGAGGCCGGCGCGCGGTCCGGACACCATCGCGGTGGCGACCGCGTGGTTCAACGCCACCACGGGGCCGGGGTCGAGCCGGCGCAGCAGGTCGTACAGGCCGAGGATCTGTCGCCAGTCGGTGGCCGCGGCGGTCGGGGCCTCCGCGTGCAGCGCGGCGATCGCGGCCTCGATCTGGTACGGCCCGAGCGGCCCGCGGACCAGTGCCGCGCTGACCAGGTCGACCCCGGCCCGGATGGCGACCTGGTCCCAGCGGGTCCGGTCCTGCTCGGCCAGGGGCACCAGGGCGCCGTCCGGGCGGGTGCGGGCGGCGCGGCGGGCGTCGGTGAGCAGCATCAGCGCCAGCAGTCCGGTGACCTCACCGTCGTCCGGCAGCAGCCGGTGCACCAGCCGGGTGAGTCGGATCGCCTCACCGGTCAGTTCCACCCGGTGCAGCTGCTCGCCCGAGCTAGCCGTGTACCCCTCGTTGAAGATGAGGTACAGCACCCGCAGCACCACCCGGAGCCGGTCCGACCATTCGGCGGCGGGCACCGGCTCGAAGGTGGCGCCGGCCGCCCTGATCCGTTGTTTGGCCCGGCTGATCCGCTGCGCCATCGTGGCCTCGGGCACCAGGAACGCCCGGGCGATCTCGACGGTGCTCAACCCGCCCACGGCCCGCAGCGTCAAGGCCACCTGCGAGGTGGCCGACAGGGTCGGGTGGCAGCACAGGAACAGCAGGGTCAGCGTGTCGTCCTCGCCGGTGGCGCGCTCCTCGTCGGGTGGGGGTGCGACGAGCGCGTCGCCGGGGTCGAGCGCGGCGGCCGTGACCTCCCGCCGCCGCCGGGCCGACTCGCTGCGGAACTGGTCGGTCAACCGGCGGCCGGCGACGGTGACGAGCCAGCCGCGCGGGTTGGCCGGCACACCGCGTTCGGGCCAACCGAGGGCCGCCTCCAGCAGCGCCTCCTGCACGGCGTCCTCGGCCGCGTCGAACTGCCCGTACCGGCGCACGAGCGTGCCGAGGACCTGCGGCGCCAGCTCGCGCAGCAGGTCCTCGACGGCGCCGGTGCCAGTCATCGCGGCATCCCCTGGAGCAGGCCCACGTCGACATTCTGCCGCCGGCCGTGTCGAGACCGGCCTCGCGGCTCCGACCTTCCTCCGGCGGCGCCGGTCGGCGCCGGCGATACCGAACCGAGGGGACAAACGCGATGTCACAGAGCGGTACGAGGGTGCCGGGCCGGGCCGGCCGGCGCGAGTGGGCGGCGCTGGCCGTGCTCGCGCTGCCGACCCTGCTGGTCTCGATCGACGTCTTCGTCATGCTGCTGGCGCTGCCACGGATGAGCGCAGACCTGGGCGCCGACGGTGTGCAGCAGCTGTGGCTGATGGACAGCTACGGGTTCACCCTGTCCGGCTTCATGATCACAATGGGCACGCTGGGCGACCGGATCGGTCGTCGCCGGCTGCTGCTGACCGGTGCGGCGGCGTTCGGGCTGGCCTCCGTGCTCGCCGCGTACGCCCCGAGCCCGGAACTGCTGATCGCCGCGCGGGCCGTGCTCGGGGTGGCCGGCGCGACGCTGGCCCCGTCCGCGCTCGCGCTGATCAACGGGATGTTCCGCGATCCCCGGCAGCGGGGCCTCGCCATCGGTGTCTGGCTGGTCTGCTTCATGGGCGGCGCCGCCCTCGGACCGATCGTCGGTGGCCTGCTGCTCCAGCACTTCTGGTGGGGCTCGGTCTTCCTGCTCGGCGTACCGGCGATGGTGGCGCTGCTGATCCTCGGTCCGGTGCTGCCCGAACACCGCGCGGCGCGGGCCGGCCGGCTCGACCCGGTGAGCGTCGCGCTGTCCCTCGGTGCGATCCTGCCCGTCGTCTACGGGCTCAAGGAGCTTGCCCGGGCTGGCTGGCGCCCGGCGCCGCTACTGGCCCTCGGCGTCGGCCTGGTCGTCGGGGTGGCCTTCGTCCGCCGGCAGCGGGGGTTGGCCGACCCCCTGCTCGACCTGCGCCTGTTCGCCAACCGCACGCTGCGCGCCGCGCTCGGTGGAATGTTCGCCGGCACCCTGCTGACCGGTGCGCTCATGCTCTTCTCCACCGGGTACCTGCAACTGGTGGTCGGGTTGTCCCCGCTGGCCACCGGGCTGTGGATGCTCGCTCCGGCGGTGGCCTCGATGGTGAGCTTCGTCGGCGCGCCGCTGCTGGCCCGGCGGGTCCCACCGGGCCGGCTGATCGGTGCCGGCTTCGCGGTGTCGGCGGTCGGGTTGGCGCTGCTCACCCGGGTCGGCCCCGAGGGCCAGCCGGTGCTGCTGGTCGCCGCCTGGGCCCTGATCAACATCGGCGCCGGACCGTTCGTCACCCAGACCACCGACCTGGTCATCGGCAGCGCGCCGCCGGACCGGGCCGGTTCGGCGGCGGCGTTGACCGAGACCAGCGGCGAGTTCGGGTTCGCCCTCGGCATCGCGGCGTTGGGCAGCCTGGGCGCGGCGGTCTACCACGCCCGGTTGGATCTTCCGGTCGGCGTACCGGGTGACGCCGCCGCCCGGTCCCGCGAGTCGCTGGCCGGTGCCGTCGCGGCCGCCGGCGAGCTGCCGGTACGCCTCGGCGACGCGCTCCTGTCGGCCGCCCGTGGCGCGTTCACCACGGGCCTGCACGTGGTGGCCGGGGTCAGTGCGGTGCTGCTCGGTGTGGTGGCCGTGCTCGCGACGACCACGCTGCGGCACGTCCCGCGCAGCGGCGACACGGTGACGGCCGGCGACGCGGCGGCGGTCGGCGACACGGCGACGGCCGGCGACACGGTGACGGTCGGCGACGCGGCGACGGTCGGCGGCGAGGACGCGCCGGTAAGTCGACCGGGCCGGCCATAATGGACCGATGGTGAAATGGGAATACGCTCTCCTGGTCCGCCGCAGGCAGGCCGAGGGCCAGGCCTGGGGTCTCTACTACTTCTGGTACGGACCGGACGGTTCCCGGGTCGACGTGACCGCGTACGGCGACACCGCGATCGCTCACCTGAACCGGGTCGGCGCGGAAGGCTGGGAGCTGGTGTCCGCCGCTGAGGACGTGAACAACCTGCAGGGCACCACGGAGGTGCACCGCTATCACCTGAAGCGGCCGATCCGCACCAGTTGAGGTCGGGAGCCGCTCCCCACTGTCCTGCGCTCCGGTCGTCCGAATGCCGCGAAAGGGGCAGGACGCCGGCCCGAACCACAGGACGGTGGGGAGGGGCTGTCGGACCTCCCGGTTAGCCTCGGACCCGTGGCGACCCATCACCTCTCCCGGGCCGACGCCCGCCGCGTCGCCGTGCGGGCCCAGTTGCTGGACGCCGCCCGGCCGACCGGCCTGCTCGACATGGTGCGCCACCTGACGCTGCTCCAGATCGACCTGACCGCCGCCGTCGCGCCGAGCGCCCACCTGGTGGCCTGGAGCCGCCTCGGTTCGGCGTACTCGCCGGCGGACCTGGAGGAGGCGTTGGAGATCCGGGCGCTGCTGGAGTTCCGTGGGATGATCCGGCCCGCCGAGGACCTGGCGCTGTACCGGGCGGAGCTGGCCGAATGGTCCGGACGGGGCAAACTGAAGGACTGGCAGGAACATCAGCGTGACTGGGTACGGGCCAACGACGGGTGTCGCCGGGACATCCTCGACCGGCTCGCCGTGGCGGGTCCGCTGCCGGCACGCGACCTGCCCGACACCTGCGTGCGGCCGTGGCGCTCCAGCGGCTGGAACGACAACCGCAACGTCGGCCAACTGCTGGACCTGATGGTGAGCCGGGGCGAGGTCGCGGTCGCCGGTCGGAGGGGCCGGGACCGGCTGTGGGACCTGGCGGACCGGGTCTATCCCGACGATCCGGCGGTGCCGCTGGACGAGGCGCTGCGGCTGCGCGACGAGCGGCGGCTGCGGGCGCTGGGCATCGTCCGGGCGCGCGGGGCGGCGCAGCAGGTCGAGCCGGCGGAGGTGGGGGAGGCCGGCGAGCCCGCCGTCGTGGCGGGCGTCCGGGGCACGTGGCGGGTCGATCCCAGCCTGCTCGGCCAGCCGTTCTCGGGCCGCGCGGCGCTGTTGTCCCCGTTCGACCGGCTGGTCTACGACCGTAGGCGCGCGGTCGAGCTTTTCGGGTTCGACTACCAGGTGGAGATGTACAAACCCGCCGCCAAGCGCCGCTGGGGCTTCTTCGCGTTACCGATCCTGTACGGCGATCGGCTGGTGGGCAAGCTCGACGCCACCGCTGACCGGAGCGCCGGGGTGTTCCGGGTCGACACGATCCACCGGGACGTGCCCTTCGACGAGGAGCTGACCTTCGCGGTGGATCGCGAGATCGTCGACCTGGCTCACTGGCTCGGACTGGAACTCTCGGTGCCGGACCGCTAGGCCGACACCGCCGAGGCTCCCCGGGCCCCCGGCGCCCCGGAGACCGCCGGGAGTCTCCCGGACGGCTGGATCGCGGGGGCCGTCCGGGACCCCCGCGATCCGGGGCGTCAGGATGATCCGGCCTCCTTCTCCCGGCGCCGCAACTCCGCCTCCCGCCGCCGCAGGTCGGCCTCCCACTTGCTGAACAGCTCCTCATCGTCGCGCCGGGTTCGGGTGCGGCTGACCAGGAACTCCGGGTCGTCATCCGGCCCGATCGGTCGGGGCCGCTCGTACTCCGGGAAACCGCTGCCCGGCCGCCACGCCGCGCCCCGGCCGGCCCGGTGCGTCTGGGGGCGACCGGCGACGAACCAGACGACCGGTCCGATGGGCGGGAAGAGCAGGATGATGAAGACCCAGGCCACCTTCGGCAGGCTCCGAATGGCGAACTCGTCGGTGGACAGACAGTCGATCAGCGCGATGACGATCAGGATCAGATCGACGAAGAACAACAATCCATAGAGACGAAACACGCCAGAGATGATGACGCACGCCGGTCGCGTCGTGTGCCCCGGGCCGTGCTCGGTCACCGAACGTCTCGACCGACGCCGGTGGCCGCCGGTCTGGTGGCCGGTGCGGTGTTCAAGCAGGTCTGGAAGGTCGCTGCCGACGCCGGTGGTCCGCGGGTGGGCCGGCTCCGGTACCGGTCAGGGCCGCAGGATCAGCCGGCCGCGTACCCCGCCGGACTCGATCCGGCGATGCGCCTCGGCCGTCTCGGCCAGCGGAAGCTCATCGGCGATCCGGGCGGTGAGGTCGCCGGCGACCAGCAGCTGGTTGATCATCCGCGCCGCCCGGCCAAGGTCGGTGGCCGACGCCCGACTGATCACGAAGCCCGCGACGCGTACGTCCCGGGTGTACGCGGCCCGCACCGGAAGCGTCGTGGCGGGCGCGGCGGCGGCGGTCAGCAGGATGGTGCCGCCGGGCCCGGTGGCCCGAACCGCCAGATCGAGATCGTGGTGCCCGGAGGTGTCCCAGAAGACGTCCACGCCGTCCGGCGCCAGGGCGGCCAGCCGGGAGGCCAGGTCGGGATCCCGATGGTCCACCGTGGCCGCCGCGCCGATGGACCGGCAGCGGGCGTGGTCCACCGGACGGGCGGCGGCGATCACCCGGGCGCCCGCGGCGGCGGCCAGCCGGGTGGCCGCCGACCCGACGTTGCCGCCCGCGCCGCCCACGTACACCGACTGGCCGGGTCGCAGTCCGGCGTGGACGAACCAGCCCAGGTACGCGGTGGCCGCGGGGTGCGCCACCGCCACCGCGGTCACCGGGTCGACGGCCGTCGGCAGCGGATAGACCCGCTCGGCCGGCGCGACGGCGTACCGGGCGAACGATCCCGGCCGCCCGTCGTGGCCGAGGCTGTTGCACCACACCCGGTCGCCGGGCCGGTACGCCGGAACACCCGCCCCGACCAACCGGACGGTCCCGACGAGGTCCCGCCCGAGTACGAACGGGAACGGCGTGGGGGTCGGGTACGCGCCGGACCGGATCAGCGCGTCGACCGGGTTCACCGCGACCGCCTCGACCTCCACGAGCACCTCGGTGGGCCCGGGTCTCGGCACCGGCAGCTCGCCGACCCGGACCACCTCGGGTCCACCCAGTTCGGTCACGTACGCGGCGGGCATCCTGTCCGGCAGTCCGTGCGGGCTCACGCCCCCAGTCTGGCAGCGCCGAGCACAGGTGGTCCGCGAACGTGCCGGCAGTGGTCCGCGAAGGTGTCGCCGGTGGGGTCAGCGAACGTGCCGGCGGTAGCCGTCCAGCGCGGCGGCCAGCACCTCCGGCCCCGGCCGGGACCACACGTCGGCGTTGAACACCTCGACCTCGACCGGGCCGGTGTATCCGGCCGCGTCGACAGCCTCGCGCAGCCGGCGCAACTCGATGCAGCCGTCGCCGGGCAGACCCCGGCCGAGCAGCACCCCGGCCGGCAGCGGGGTGATCCAGTCGCAGACCTGGAAGCTGGCGATGTGCGCGCCGGCCCGGGCGATGTCCGCGTACACCCGGTCGTCCCACCACACGTGGTACGCGTCGACCACCACCCCCACCACGGCCGGGTCGAACCGGTCGGCGATGTCCAGGGCCTGGCCGAGGGTGGAGATCACGCACCGGTCGGCGGCGAACATCGGGTGCAGGGGTTCGATCGCCAGGGTCACCCCGGCGGCCTCGGCGTGCGGGGCGAGCGTCGCCACCGCGTCGGCGACCCGCCGGCGGGCGCCGTCGACGTCACGATCGCCGTCGGGCAGCCCACCGGAGACCAGGACCAGCACCGGGGCGCCGAGCGTGACCGCCTCGTCGATGGCCCGGCGGTTGTCGTCGTACCAGTCGGCGCCGGTGAAGAAGCCGCCCCGGCAGAGCGTACTGACGGTGATGCCGGCGTCCCGGACCAGCGCGGCGGCGCGGTCCAGACCGTGCTCCGCGACCGGCTCGCGCCACAGTCCGACGGCGGTCACCCCGGCCGCCCGGCACCCGGCGACCAGGTCGGGCAGCGGCCAACCGGTGGCGGTGGCCTGGTTGAACGAGAACCGGCCGGTCACCCCGGCACGCCCTGGGTGTGGAAGAAGGCCCGCGCCCGGGCGGCGGCCAGGTCGGCGTCGGGCAGCAGCCCCGCGGCGTCGGCCAGCACCAGCAGCCGGCCGAGGTGCCGGGCCGACCGGCCGCTGGCCAGGCCGCCGACCATGGTGAAGTGGTCCTGGTGGCCGGCCAGCCAGGCCAGGAAGACGATGCCGGTCTTGTAGTAGTAGGTGGGTGTGCCGAAGATGTGCCGGGACAGCGGCACGGTCGGCGCCAGCATCCGGTCGTACCCCGCCAGGTCCCCGTCGTCCAGCGCGGCCAGCGCGGGCCCGGCGACCGGGGCGATGGCGGCGAAGATGCCGAGCAGCGCGTCCGAGTGGTGCTCGCCGTCGCCCCGGATCAGCTCCGGATAGTTGAAGTCGTCCCCGGTGTACATCCGGACCCCCGCCGGCAGCGAGCGGCGCAGCTCGCGCTCGCGCTCGGCGTCCAGCAGTGACATCTTGATCCCGTCGATCCGGTCGGCGTGCGTGCGCAGCAGGGTCAGCACGGTGTCGGTGGCGGCGTCCAGGTCGGTCGAGCCCCAGTAGCCGCGCAGCGCCGGGTCGAAGGCGTCACCGAGCCAGTGCAGCAGCACCCGACCGGGCGCCTGGTCGAGCACCGCCGCATACGTGGCCAGGTAGTCGTCGGCGGTCCGGGCCGCCGCCGCGAGGTGCCGGCTGCACATCAGCACCGGTACGGCACCGGCCCCGACCACGTCGGCCAACTGTTCCAGGTACGCCTTGACCACCTCGTCGAGGCTGGCCGGCGCTCCGGCCGGAAGCTGGTCGGTGCCGACCCCCGCCACGATCCGCCCGCCGACCGCGCGGGCCTCGGCCGCAGAACGGCGGATCAACTCCCGGGTCGTCGGGTGGTCCAGCCCCATGCCGCGCTGAGCGGTGTCCATCGCCTCGGCCACGCCGAAGCCGTACCGCCACAGGTGATGCCGGAAGGCGAGGGTGGCGTCCCAGTCCAGCACGGCCGGGGCGCCGGGGGTGTTGTCGGCCAGCGGGTCGGCCACCACGTGCGCGGCGGCGTACCCGATGCGGGACCGGAACGGCCGGGGCGTCGGAGGGGTACCGCCGCGCAGGGTGTGGCGTTCGCCGCCGGGGAGCGTGACGGTGGGGTTTCCGGCGGTCGGGGTGGGGGCGGTGCCGGGACCCCGCCCGCTCTGGGCGGTCAGGGTGGGTGGGGCGGTGCCGGGACCCCGCCCACTCTGGGCGGTCAGGCTTGATCCCGTCGTGGGCGGGGTCCCGGCACCGCCTGGGTCGCTCGTCGTGTGGGGGGTGGGGCTTGGTCCCGTCGTGGGTGGGGTTGTGGCACCGTCTTCGTGGCTCATTCGTGGTCCTGGAGGGGGATGCGGCGGCCTTCACGGGCGGAGCGGAGGCCGAGTTCGGCTAGGCGCACGCCCCGGACGCCGGAGTGGAAGTCCCAGGGGAACGGGGCGTCCTCGACGACGTGCCGTAGGAAGGCCTCCCACTGCACCTTGAAGCCGTTGTCGAACTCCGTGTTGTCCGGAACCGGCTGCCACTGCTCCCGGAAGGGTTCGGTGGCCGGCAGATCCGGGTTCCAGACCGGCGCCGGGGTGGTGGCGCGGTGCTGGACGCGGCAGTTGCGCAGCCCGGCCACGGCGCTGCCGTGCGTGCCGTCCACCTGGAACTCGACGAGTTCGTCCCGGTGGACGCGGACGGCCCAGGAGGAGTTGATCTGCGCGATGATGCCGCCGGCCAGCTCGAAGATGGCGTACGCGGCGTCGTCGGCGGTGGCCTGGTACGGCTGGCCGTGCTCGTCGACCCGTTCCGGCAGGTGCGTGGCGGTGCGTACGGTGACCGCCTCGACCGGGGCGAAGAGCTGTTCCAGCAGGTAGTGCCAGTGCGGGAACATGTCGGCCACGATGCCGCCGCCGTCGGCGGTCCGGTAGTTCCAGCTGGGCCGCTGCGCCGGCTGCCAGTCACCCTCGAAGACCCAGTAGCCGAACTCGCCGCGTACCGACAGGATGCGACCGAAGAAGCCGCCGTCGATCAGCCGCTTGAGCTTGCGCAGGCCGGGCAGGAAGAGCTTGTCCTGGACGACACCGTGCTTGAGGCCGCGTTCGGTGGCGAGCCGGGCCAGGTCCTCGGCGCCGGCGAGCGTCTCGGCGAGCGGTTTCTCGGTGTAGACGTGCCGGCCAGCCTCCAGGGCCGTCCGGATCGCCTTCTCCCGGGCGCTGGTGACCTGGGCGTCGAAGTAGATCTGGACGTCGTCGCTCGCCAGCGCCGTGGCCAGGTCCGTGTGGTAGCGGGTCAGGCCGTGTCGTTCGGCGATCGCGGCGAGTTTGTTCTCGTCGCGGCCGACGAGCACCGGCTCGGGCCAGATCCGGCCGCCGTCCCGGGTGGGCAGTCCACCGGCCTCCCGGATGGCCAGCAGGGACCGGACCAGGTGTTGCCGGTAACCCATCCGGCCGGTCACTCCGCCCAGCGCGATACCGATCGAGGTGCGCTTCATCCGTGTCCTTTCGCCCGACCTGCCTGGGAGCCGGCGTAGGCGCGACCCGGCTCGCGAGATCGCTTTCAGAAAGCGCTTTCCGAGTTACCATATCGACGCCCACACCGGGCGGTCAAGCGTCAGGACAGGGGAGCTCATGGCTGCACGTACCCACGTGACCTTGGAGGATGTGGCCCGCGCCGCGGGGGTGTCGCTGGCCACCGCCTCCCGGGTGCTGAACGGCACGGCCACCGTCCGGCAGGATCTGAGCGAGCGGGTCCGGGAGGCGGCCGGGCGGCTGGCGTACACGCCGAACGCCCATGCCCAGGCGCTGGCCGGCGGATCCCGGCGGACCGTCGGGATCGTCTGCCACGACGTGAGCGACCCCTACTTCGCCGCGGTCGCCAGCGGCGTCATGCGGGTGGCCGCCGAGAACGGCCTGCTGGTGATGCTGGCCAACACGTTCCGGGACCCGGCCCGGGAGATCGCGTACGTGTCGCTGCTGCGCGCCCAGCGGGCGCCGGCGATTCTCCTGATCGGCTCGGGATTCGAGGATCGTGACTGGGAGCGGGCCCTGGCCGAGGAGGTCGAACCGTACCTGCGGGGCGGTGGCCGACTCGCCGTGGTGAGCCGGCACCGGAACCTGCGGGTGGACAGCGTGCTGCCGGAGAACCGACTCGGTGCCGCGGAGCTGGCCCGCCGGATGCTGGAGCTGGGGCACCGGCGCTTCGCGGTGCTGACCGGGCCGCCGGTGCTGACCACGGTGACCGACCGGCTCGCCGGGTTCCGGGACGAGTTGGCGACGGCCGGGGTGTCCGGCACCGATCTGGAGGTCTGCGCTGGCTCGTTCGACCGAGCCGGCGGTTACGCGGCGATGACCGAGCTGCTGGACCGAGGGTCGCGGGCCACCTGTGTCTTCGCGGTGACCGACGTGATGGCGATCGGCGCCCTCGCGGCGCTGCGCGATCGTGGCCTGTCGGTCCCGGACGATGTCTCGGTCGCCGGCTTCGACGACATCCCGATCGTCCGGGATCTGACCCCGGCCCTCACCACTGTCGCGCTGCCGCTGGAAGAGCTGGGGGAGCGGGCCATGCGGTTGGCGCTGACCGAGAATCCGGGCCGGCGCAGCCGGGTCCACCGGGTTCGTGGCGAGGTGGTGGTCCGGGCGAGCACGGCCCCGCCGGCGAGCTGACGCCGCCGCGCCCGGGACCGGGTTCGGGACCGGTACGGGTCTGGGCCAGGAGCGGAGCCAGGGCCCGGGGCTGGCGACGCGGTTCTGGCCTGGCGTCCGGCCGGGGCGAGGGTTGGGCAAGTCCTGCCGGGCGGCCGAAGGCCGGCGCTCGACCCGGCCGGCATGGCCCGAAGGCGCCGGCCCGTGCCCCCGGGGGGGTATCGGGGCGTTACCGGGCCGGCGCCCCGGGAGTACTGGTTTATATACAGGTGTGAGAAGCCGAAGCGGCGGACGAACGCTCGGCGCCTGGGTTGGCTGGTGGGCTGGCGGCTCCAGTCATCGGCCGGGCGGTGGTGGCTTCGTTCCCGACCGGCCTGTCCGGCAGGGATGGTCCCGGCTCGGCGGACCGGGCCCCGCGCTCCGGATGGCGCTGGCCCGCGCGTCAGCCCGTCGCTTCAGCGGCCGTCGAGTACCGGGTCGCGTTCCGCCCGCCGGGCCAGGTAGACCCCGGTGACCGTGTCGACGGCCGTGCCGCGCGAGCTGGTGGGCCGGTACCGGACGGTCGCCGCGCGGGGCGAGGCGGTCTCCACCACTCCAGCGCACCAGGCGCTGCCGCGATGGATCCAGACCCGATCCGCCGGACGGTAGCTGTCCGTCGGGGGCAGGGCGCCGGGATCGCGCTGGCTGGGCTCTAGCGTGGGAAGAGACACGGTCACACCTCCGCGGTACTGGCGTTGTCGAGGGAGAAGGCTGCCGAGGTGAGGCTCTTGGCGCGGTACATGTCGGCGTCCGCGTCGGAGAGCACATCGGACAACCGGGCGGGGCCGGTGACCGGTGCCAGGCCGACGGAGGCGTGGACCCGGACCGACTCCGCGCCGATCTCGATGGGCGCGGCCAGGGTGGTCGTGAGGCGCAGCCGGGCCTGGTCCCGGCTGGCGGGGTCGATCGGCACGTTGCCCACCAGTGCGGCGAACTCGTCGCCCCCCAGCCGGGCCACCGCGCCGTCGCCGGCGAACTGGGTCAGCCGTCGGCCGACGGCGGTGAGCACCCGGTCGCCAGCGGCGTGGCCGAAGCGGTCGTTGATCTGCTTGAAGTCGTCAAGGTCGATGACCGCGGCGAGCAGGGGGAACTGGGTGCGGTCGGTGAGCAGGACCGCGCCGCGTTGGTGGAAACCGCGCCGGTTGTAGAGGCCGGTCAACGAGTCGTGGCTGGCGGCGTGCCGGGCCGCCTCCAACTGGCCGGCGAGGCCGGCAAGTCGCGCCTCGGCCCGCAACGCGCGCGAGCGCAGCCGTCCGGCGGCGGCCATCCCGGTCAACGCGACCCCCGCGGCCAGCACGGTGAATGGCTCCACCATGGTCTGCCTCCGTCACCGGTTGTCGACCGAAGTCGGGTGTTTTGCCTGCTTACGACCGGTCCATGATCACCAAAAGTGATCGAGTGGGTACGGCTGTACTGGGTTATCATGCTCCCCGTCCATTGCAGATGCAATAGCGAATGCACGTGCATCTGCGCGAGACACGACGTTGCCCTGGTCCCGCCCGGCTCGTCGGGAGCGGCGCCTCGGGCGGGTTCTGGCGAAGAGAGGCCCCAATGCAACAGCTACCGAACGGCGTACCAACGGCCGAACTACCACCGATGGCGTGGCAGAAGAGTCGTCGGAGCAACCCCAGCGGAAACTGTGTCGAGATGGCCGGCCTGCCGGACGGCACCGGGATCGCGGTCCGCAACTCGCGGTTCCCGGACGGGCCGGCACTGATCTACACGCACGAGGAGATCACCGCGTTCCTGCTCGGAGTGCGGGACGGCGACTTCGACAACCTGCTCGCCTGAACGACGTCGCGGGGCCCGAGGTCACCCGACGGGCGGCGGGTGACGCGACCGTGGCGATCGCACCAGACAGGCGGACAACCACCAACGGCCGGGGCGGCCGGGTTACGGGGCGACGACGGCGGTGGCCGATTGGCGGAGGGGTCATCGACCGGCGTTGAAGAAGGGCACGGACGGCCATCGGGTTGGCGGGCGGTCACGGAGCGTGCAGGATCGCCGGTTCGACCGGTGGTATATCCGGCGATGTCCACCGGATCGCCCGACCGCCCGATCACCCGACAAGGCATCGCCCACTCGGCCCCTCCTGACCACATTGGTGCAGCTCATCACCGTTGCGGCGACGCGCTGGAAGACGAGATCGGCTCGGGCGCTTCGTCTCACTGTCGGTTCATGGCATGCTTACCCGGCAGTGGAACCGGACTGTCCGGGGCCGTACGCGAAGCCGGAGGTCGGTGGGTGTCGACGGAGCAGACCGGGAACGGTTCGGGCACTGGCCCGACCGTGCTGCGCATGCTGCTCGGCGCGCAGTTGCGCCGGCTCCGGGAGGGCCGTGGCGTCACCCGGGAGGCCGCCGGCTGGGAGATCAGAGCCTCCGAGTCGAAGATCAGCCGGATGGAGCTGGGCCGCGTCGGCTTCAAGGAACGCGACGTCGCCGACCTGCTCACGCTCTACGGCGTCGACGACGCCGAGGAACGGGAGAGCCTGCTCGGGCTGGCTCGCGAGGCCAACAACCCGGGCTGGTGGCACCGCTACGGTGACGTGCTCCCCTCCTGGTTCCAGGCGTACCTGGGGCTGGAGGCCGCGGCGAGCCTGATCCGGACGTACGAGGTGCAGTTCGTCCCCGGCCTGTTGCAGACCCGCGACTACGCGCGGGCGGTCATCCTGCTCGGACACGACCGGGCGGACACCGCCGAGATCGACCGCCGGGTGAACCTGCGGATCACCCGGCAGCGGCTGCTGTCCAGACCGGACGCGCCGCGGCTGTGGGCGGTGATCGACGAGGCCGCGCTGCGGCGCCCGATCGGTGGCGTGGAGGTGATGCGCGCCCAGCTGACGGCGCTGCTCGAGGCCACCAAGCTGCCCAACGTGCGGCTCCAGATCATGCCGTTCTCGGCCGGTGGCCACTCCGCGGCCGGCGGGAACTTCAGCATCCTGCGGTTTCCGGACGCCGACCTGCCGGACGTCGTCTACATCGAACAGCTGACCAGCGCGCTGTATCTCGACAAGCGCGACGACATCGACCACTACGCCGCCGCGATCGAGCGGGTCTGTGTCGAGGCCGAGCCACCGGAGCGGACGACCGAGATCCTGGAGCGGGTGCTGCGGGATTACGAGCGGGTCAGCGCCTGAGCCCATCGGTTTCGCCGGACGCCCGATCTGGGCGCCCCGACCGCTGGCGCGACTGACCGGAGTGGACAATCACCGGAAGGCCGGCGACCCGGGTCGCCGGTGCGGACGGCTGCGAACGGAACGGCGACGGTCGCCGCTCGGGGATCTGGGGAGAGTGCGACGGATGGGATCGACGGACCAATCGGGCTCGGACCGGATCGACACCTCGGTCATGCATCCGGCGCGGCGGTACAACTACTGGCTCGGCGGCAAGGACAACTTCCAGGCCGATCGGGACTCCGGCGACCAGATCGCGGAGGGCTTCCCGGCGGTCCGCACCACGGCGCTGGAGAACCGCCGGTTCCTGCGCCGGGCGGTGACCTTCCTGGCCCGGGAGGCCGGGATCGATCAGTTCCTGGACATCGGGACCGGCATCCCGACGGCGGACAACACCCACGAGGTGGCGCAGCGGTACGCTCCGCACGCCCGGGTGGTCTACGTGGACAACGATCCGATCGTGCTGTCCCACGCTCGGGCGCTGCTGACCAGTTCGTCGGGGGGTGCCACCGCCTATCTGGACGCGGACCTGCGCGAACCGGAGAAGATCCTGGCGCACCCGGAACTGCGCCGCACCCTGGACCTGAACCGGCCGGTCGCCCTCATGCTGATCGCCGTGCTGCACTTCGTCGAGGACCGGTACGACCCGTACGGCATCGTCGACCGGCTGCTCGCCGCGCTGCCGAGCGGCAGTTACCTGGCCGCCTCGAACGTCACCACCGATTTCTGGCCGGCGGAGATGGCCGCTCAGGCGAAGCTGGCCGGTGCCGGCGGTGGTCCGCACGGGGTGATGGCCTTCCGGGACCGGGACGAGTTCGCCCGGTTCTTCGCCGGCCTTGAGCTGATCGAACCGGGTGTGCAGCCCGTCGGCCGGTGGCAGGCCGATGACGAGTCGGAACCCCGGCCGGCGGACGCGGACGCGGCCGTGTACTGCGCGGTCGGCCGCAAGCCCTGACTGTAAGGAAGGGCCCCTTGTTGTCGCTTTTTGTATAGCACGGGGCCCTTCCTAACGCCCGTCCTCGGGCCGCGTCGACCAGCAACGCCCGTTTGGGGCACGGCGATCGACAGAGCCGTCCTCCCCGGTGGGCTACTCGCTGTGCAGTGCGGCCGCCGTGCCGATCCGGGCCGCCCGGCGGGCCGGGAGCAGCGCGCCGAGCACGGCGATCACCACCCCGCCGAACAGGAGCAGGGCCAGCCGGGGCGCCGCGTAGACGTCCACGATGGACCGTGGCAGGCCGGTGTCCTCGGACTCACCGATGAGCCGGATGATCGTCCGTTGGGCGGCGACGCCGCTGGGCAGACCGAGGATCCCGCCGACGAGCCCGAGCACCGCCATCGAGGTGATCACCATGACCAGCGCCTGCGCCGGCGTCATGCCCACGGCCTTCACGATCGCGAAGTCCCGGCGGCGTTCCCGGGTGTTGAGCACCACCGTGTACGCGACGCCCAGTCCCGCCACCACCAGCAGCACGGCGGTCAGCGTCCCGATGACGGTCAGCAGCGGCGCCATCTCGATCTCGTCGTCCTCCTGCGGGGCGGCGATCAGCCCGGCGTTGCCGCTGGTGGCCACCCGGTTGACGAACTCGGCGACCGACACGTTGGGCGCGAGACCGACGAGGTACCGCTCCGGACCACCGCCCGGTCCGGCCCCGGACTCCGGTCCGGTCCCGGACTCCAGGAACGGCACGGTGGTCAGGTCGAGATGGACCTCGCTGTGCATGCCGAACGCCTCGCCGACGATCCGCACCGGGATCGTCCGGTCGGCGACGGACAGCGTCAACGTGTCGCCCACCGACCTGCCGGTCAGCCGCAGCAGTTCCGTCCCGACGACCGCCTCTCCGGGGCCGGTGAACCAGCGGCCCGCGAGCATCCGGTAGCCCAGCTGCGCCGAGTCGCCACGGTACGCGGACAGCCCGGCGTTCTCGGTCAGCCCGACGATGGCGACCTGGGCCGACCGGGCGCTCGTGACGTACCGGGTGCCGGGTAACCCGCGCAGGTACGCCTCGACCTGCGGACCGGTCATGATCACACCCTGCGGTTGGCGACGGCCGGCCTCCCCGTCCGCCATCGCGGCCGGCCCGCCCGGCGGCGGGCTGAGGACCTCGACCTGGACGTGGTCCGAGCGTCGCAGCGCGTCGTCCCACCGCTGTGCGGAGGTGACCAGCCCGGTGGAGAAGACGATGGTGGTGCTGCCGAGCACGATCGCGAGCAGGGTCAGCAGGGTGCGGGCCGGCCGGACCACGGGCAGGGACAGTCCGAGGCTGACCGCGCGGGGCAGGCGCGAGCGGGACAGGGCCCGCTGCAGGCTACGACCCCGACCATCCCGGGACACGACGCCGCCCAGCGCGACGGTGGCCGACTGCCGGCCGGCGCGCAGCGCCGGGACCAGCGCGGTGAGCGCCACCAACGCCGGGATCGCGATCAGCACCGCGACGGTCAGGATCGGCGCGGGCGTCGGGTCCAGGCCCAGCACGTAGTCGTTGACGCTGAACTGGCGGAGCAGCCAGGCGGCGCCCAGGTTGCCCAGGACGGCGCCGAGCACCCCGCCGGCCAGGGCCGGTCCGGTCATCATCAGCAGGTAGACGGCTGTCACCTGGCCGGGGGTGAAGCCGACCGCCTTGAGGACGCCGATGCTGCGGAACCCGGCGATGACCGCGCCGCTGACGACGTTGGCGATGACCAGCACGGCGATCAGCAGTGAGAGGCCGGCGAAGACCGTGAGGAACGCGCTGAGCGTCCGGCTGTCCTGCCCGGCCCGTTCCCGGACCGTGAGGTAGGTGCCGGTGCCGGAGACGGCGTCCGCCGGCAGCCCGGCGGTCACCGCGGTCAGCCGCTGTTTCAGCTGTTCGGCGGTCCGCACCGATCCGGGCGGGAACCGGTAGAGCATCTCGCTGCCGGTCGCGCCGATCCGGCGTACGTCGTCGGGCCGGGCCCAGGCGTCGGCGCTCTGTGTCACCGAGAAGGCCAGGCCCACGACGGTGACGGTGCCGACTCCCGGGACGGTGAAGGTCTGGCCGATGAGCCGGTCCGGACGGGGACCCGACCGCAGGTGGGTGCCGAGCACGATCTCACCCGGACCGGTCGCCCACCGGCCGTAGGTCACCTTCAACTCGTCGACCGGGCCGTCCGGGTCGGCCCGGCCCACGATCCGCATCGGCCCGTCCGCCATGGGCCGCTCGCCGGCGCCCAGCGTGGTGAGCGCCACCGGGAACGGGCCGTCGCTTTCCGTGACGCCCTCGGTCCGGGCGGTCGCGGCGACCCGGTCGGCGTCGACCTTCGTACCGTCGAACAGCACCGTGGCGTGCGCGCCGTTGAGCTGGGTGAAGGTACGGTCGAACGGGCCGCTGACCGCGGCGAGCAGGGCGACACCCACGAGCAGGGTCGCCGTGCAGAGTGTGACGATGACGCCGATGAGCACGGTCTGGGTCCGCCGCCGACTGACGCCGGCCCGCGCCACGGTCCAGGTCGCGCCCATCACCGGGCCCCGGTCTTCGGCTGCGGCCCGGCCGGTTCCGTCGCGGCGGCCCGGCCGTCCGCGAAGTCCAGCTCGGCCACCCGGCCGTCCTCGAAGTGGACCACCCGCCCGGCGCAGCGCTCGGCCAGCCGTGGATCGTGGGTGACGATCAGCAGCGTCTGCCCGATCTGGTTGAGGTCGAGCAGCAGGTCCATCACCTGCTCGCCGTTGCGGCTGTCCAGCGCGCCGGTCGGCTCGTCGGCCAGCAGCAGGGCGGGCCGGTTCATCAACGCCCGCGCCACCCCGACGCGCTGGCGCTCTCCGCCGGAGAGCTGGGCCGGATAGGCGTCCCGACGACCGGCGATGCCCAACTCGTCCAGCAGCCCCATGGCCCGGGTCCGGGCCTGCCGGTACGGGGTGCCGACCAACCGCGCCGACAGCATGACGTTGTCCAGCACGGGCAGGTCGTCCAGCAGGTGGAAGAACTGGAACACCATGCCGATCCGGCGGCGGCGGTAGCGCGCCAGCGCCCCCTCACCCAGCGCGGTCAGCTCCTCGCCGTGTACCCGGACGGTGCCGGAGGTGGGGCGGTCGAGCCCGGCGACGATGTTGAGCAGCGTGGACTTGCCGCTGCCCGACGGTCCCATCACGGCCACCGACTCACCCTGCTGGATGACCAGGTCCACCCCGTCGAGCGCCACCGCCTCGCCGTACCGTTTGTGCACCGCGGTCAGCCGCACCAGTGCCTCTGCTTGCGTCATGTCGGCGACGATAGGCAGGCGGTGGGCACCGCCGCGTCCCACCGCGGATGCAACCGGGCCGCCGGGTCATCCCACGGTGGTATCCAGCCCATCCCACGGTGGTACCCGTCCGGTTCGCCAGGCTGATGCGCCGGTCGGAACGTCGTTGCCAGAATGGGGTGTGAGCTTCGTCGACACGCCGTGGTCAAGGATCGGCACGGGGCTGCTGGCGGTCGCCGTCACCGCGGTGGGTGGTTGGGCCGGCCGCGACCTGCGGGTCACGCTGCCCGGCTGGGGCGTCGCGCCGCTCGCGGCGCTCCTGCTCGGGATCGGCGGGTACGCCTGGAGCACCCGGCGGCGGTACGAACGGTCCCTGCGGGAGCGGGCCCGGCTGCTGGACGAGGCGGGCGAGGCGGCTGTCACGGCCGCGGTCTCGGCCGAGCGGGATCGGATCGCCCGGGAGCTGCACGACATCGTCAGCCACAACGTCAGCCTGATGATCATCCAGGCGGGTGCGGCCCGGCAGGTCGTCACGGGCGCCCCACGGGACGCCACCGAGGCGCTGCTGGCGGTCGAGTCCGGGGGGCGGGAGGCGATGACCGAGTTGCGGAGGCTGCTCGGGGTGCTCTCACCGGACGGATCGGGCGGGGACGACCTCACCCCGCAGCCCGGAATGGGCCGACTCGGTGAACTCGTGGACCGGGTCGCCTTCTCGGGGCTGCCGGTCGAGCTGCACGTCGACGGCACGGCCCGGCCACTGTCACCGGGGGTGGATCTCACGGCGTACCGGGTGATCCAGGAGGCCCTGACCAACGCGCTCAAGCACGCGCCGGGAGCGCGGGCGCAGGTGCAGGTCCGGTACACCGACCGGCACCTGCGGCTGGAGATCGTCAACACCGGACCCAGCGTGCTGACCGGGCCGGCTCGGCAGCCGCCGGCACCGCCGCCGGTGACGGTGGCGGGACGCGGCCTGCTCGGGTTGCGCGAGCGGGTCGCAGCCTTCGGCGGACATCTCGACGCGCGGCGGCGGCTCGGCGGCGGGTTCCGGGTGCGCGTGCGGATCCCGCTGTGACCCGGGTCCTGATCGCCGACGACCAGGCCCTGGTGCGGACCGGCTTCGCGATGATCCTGGGCGCGGGCGGGATCGACGTCGTGGGGCAGGCCGAGGACGGCCTGGCGGCGGTGCGGTTGGCGCGCTCGCTGCGGCCGGACGTGATCCTGATGGACATCCGGATGCCCCGGCTGGACGGCCTGGAGGCGACCCGGCGGATCCTGGCCGACCTGCCGGGGACCCGGGTCATCATGCTGACCACCTTCGACCTGGACAAGTACGTCTACGGCGCGTTGGCGGCCGGAGCGAGCGGGTTCCTCCTCAAGGACGTGACGCCGGAACACCTGACCGCCGCGGTGCGGCTGGTGAACACCGGCGACGCGCTGCTGGCCCCGTCGATCACCCGCCGGTTGGTCGAGCGGTGTGCCCGTACCGACGGGGTGGCGGCGCCGGTGTCCGCTGACCTGTCGGCGCTCACCCCGCGTGAGCTGGAGGTGCTGCGGCACGTGGCTCGCGGGCTCTCCAACGCGGAGATCGCCGGGCGGTTGACCCTCAGCGAGGCGACCGTCAAGACCCACGTGGCCCGGATCTTCGCCAAGCTGGCGTTGCGGGACCGGGCCCAGGCGGTGGTGGTGGCGTACGAGACCGGGCTGATCCAGCCGGGGGACTGACCCGGACACCACCCGGCCGGCGTCCGGGTGGGATCCGGCTGGCGTCCGGGGGAGATCCGGCTGGCGCGGTCCAGCTGGTCCGGCCCGGTAGACTGCTCTTGGTAAAGCGCTTTGACGGCGTCGGCGCCGATCGGCCGGCGGGCGTGTGCACCTGGATCGAGGCGAGGCGGCGTTGGTGGCGGGTCACCGGGTGACGATCTACGAGGTCGCCGACCGTGCGCGGGTGAGCATATCGACCGTGTCCAACGTGCTGAACAAGCCCGAGCGGGTGAGTCCGGAGACCCGGGCGCGGGTCCTGGCCGCCGCCGATGCCCTGGGATTCGTTCCGAAGGTCCAGGCGGTGAGCCTGGCCCGGCGCGGAACGGGCCGGGTCGGGGTGATGGCCCCGTTCACCTCCTACGGCTCGTACCTGCGCCGGCTGTCCGGGATTCTGGCCGCGGCGACCGAGGTGGAGATCGATGTGGTCGTCTTCGACCACGAGTCGGCCGCGCTGGCCTCGTCGCCGGCGTTGGCCAGCATGCCCATTCACGGGCGGCTCGACGGTCTGATCGTGATGGGGCTGCGGATCGAGGACGGCATCGCGGACCGGCTGCGGGAGCGGAGCCTGCCCACCGTGGCGGTCGACGCCGACAGCGACCTGTTCAGCCGGGTGGCGATCGACGACACGGCGGGGGGTGGGCTGGCGGGGCGGCACCTGCGGGCCAGGGGGCACCGCCGGGTCGGCTACCTGCTCGAGCGGCAGGTCACCGACTACGAGTCCCAGGCGATCCGGCGGCTGGCCGGGTTCCGTTCGGTCATCGAGGCCGGTGACGGCAGGGTGACGGTTGCGGGGTGCGACAACTCGATCGACGCGGCGAGGTCGGCCGCGGGCGGCCTGCTGGACGCCGCCGACCGGCCGACCGCCATCATGGCCCACCACGACGTGCTGGCCGTCGGCGTCCTGCTCGCGGCCCGTGACCGGCGACTGCGGGTGCCGGAGGACCTGGCGGTGATGGGCTTCGACGACGGGGAGACGGCGGCGGCGGCCGACCTGACCACCGTGCGGCAGCCCTTCGAGGAGTCCGGCAGCATCGCGCTGAGCGTCCTGCTCGGGCACATCGGCGGGACGCAGCTGCGCTCGACCACGTTGCTCGACGTCCAACTGGTCGAGCGTTCCACCACCTGAGCCTGGCCGCATCGGCCGATGACCTGGGCCGTTGTCCGTAAAAGTGCTTCGATAGAAACTCTTGACAGGTCGGGTTGAACGATGTTTCGTGGATGTTGCAAGTTGCCGTGGGCCGGGTGGAGGTGGGCATGGAGGCGGAGCTGGTGCTGGACGAGGCGGTGCGGAGGTTCCTGACCACCAAGCCGGACTCCGGCCGCCCCGAACAGCCGGTCGACCAGCGCCGAAGGCTCATCCACGCGGCGTCCGACACCCTGTTCGAGACGTTCGGCCGGCCCGCCGCTCCAGCACACTCCGAACGGGACGTCGCCGTGGCGCACCCCGGCGGGACCGTGCGCGTCCGGGTCTACCGCCCGAGCGACGCGACCGGCCTGCCGGTCCACGTCTTCCTGCACGGCGGCGGGTTCTGGCTGGGCTCCATCGACGAGCGGGTCAACGGGGCGCTGTGCCGGGACCGGTGCCGGGGTGCCGGATGCGTCGTGGTGGCGGTCGACTACCGGCTGGCTCCGGAGCACCCCTTCCCGGTACCGGTCGAGGACTGCTACGCCGGCCTGGTGTGGGCCGTCGACCATGCGGCCGAGATCGGCGGCGACCCGGACAACGTCTCGATCGGCGGCGTGTCCGCGGGCGCCACCCTGGCCGCTGCCGTGGCACTGCTGGCCCGGGCCCGACGGGGTCCCCGGCTGCGGCTACAGGTCCTGGAGGTGCCCGCCCTCGACCTGACGCTGCGGCGGATGCGTTCCTCCCCGATCGGCGACGGCTACGGCATCGCCGTGGCCGAGTTGGAACTCTGCGCCGACCTCTACCTGCGTTCACCGGGGGACGCCCGGCACGAACTGGCGTCACCGCTGTGCGCGACGGACCTCACCGGGCTACCGCCCGCACGGATCATGACCGCGCAGTTCGACCCGTTGCGGGACGACGGTGAGGCGTACGCGGACCGGTTGTCCGCGGCGGGCGTGCCGGTGTCGTACAGCGCCTACCTCGGCGCGGTCCATGGCTCCCTGGCGCTGACCGGTGCCTGGCGTCCCGCCCGCAGGTGGCAGCAGGACGTCGTACACGCGCTGCGGGAAGCACACGCGGACGACCGGCGTCCGACGCCGCCCTGACCGTCCCCACCGCCGCCCTGCCCCGTCGACCCGCCCTCACCTGTCCCTGCCCACCGTCCACACCCCGTTTGTTCTCGTCCGCCGGCGGTTGCACCCACGCCGGTCTCCCGCCAGAACCAGCAGGAAGGCCCCGATGATGTTCCCCTCGCCGAACGGTCGGCCGCGTGCCGGCCGGACCCGACCGATCCTCGCCACGCTGCTACTCGCCGGGATGCTGGCCGGCACGGCCTGCAGCGCACCCGGCAGTGACTCCGGGACGACCACCGACAGCAGCGCGGCCACGACGACGAAACCCACCTGCGGCTCCGAGCCGGTCACCCTCAAGGGGTACTTCGAGACCGGGTTCCCGCTGCCGAAGGACCTGGCCGACGAGTTCTCCAAGCAGTTCCCGAACGTGAAGTGGGACATCCGCGAGGACCAGTTCGCGGTCATCACCCAGAACGCGCCCCGGGTCCTGGCGGACGACCCGCCGGACCTGATGCGGCTGCCGCAGATGTCCGAACTGGCCAAGAACAGCCTGCTGAAGAACCTGGACGGCTACGCCCAGGCGTTCGGGTGGAACACCTGGCCGGCCTCGCAGCTCGAGCAGCTGCGGGTGGGCGACAACGGCCAGCGTGGTGAGGGGCCGCTCTACGCCATGGGCCTCAACTTCAGCATGACCGGCGTCTTCTACAACAAGAAACTCGCCACCCGGATCGGCATGTCGAACCCGCCGGCCACGCTCGCCGAGTTCGACGCCGTGCTCCAGCGGGCCAAGGCGGCCGGCATCTCGCCGTTCGGCCAGTTCAACGGCGGCGCCACCGGCGGGCTCGCGTTCCCGTTGCAGGACCTCATGGCCGCGTACGGCGACCCCAAGCCGATCAACGACTGGATCTTCCAGAAGTCCGGCGCGACCATCGACACGCCCAGCAACCTGCAGGCCGTTCAGCACCTCCAGCGGTGGATCCAGGCAGGCTACTTCGACTCCGACATCAACTCGCTGGACTACGCGAAGATGATGAGCCGCTTCATCGACGGCAAGAACCTGTTCATGTTCAACGGTGACTGGGAGTCGGGCAACCTCGACAAGCAGCTGGCGGACAACGCCGGGTTCTTCCTGATGCCGCCCCAGCAGGCCGGCGGCCGGCGGGCCGCGATGTCCGCCCCGCTGACGTACGGGATCAGCGCCAAGGCGCCGCACGCCGACTGCGCCGCCTTCTTCCTCGACTGGGTGACCACCAACCAGCAGGCCCGCGACATCGCCGTCAAGGTCGGCGGCTCGCACCCGATGGGCCCCGCGGACGCCTACCTGCCGTCGGTCAAGGAGGGCACCGTCACCGCCGGTACCCTCACCGCCGGAGCGACCATCGGCAAGGACAACGGCGCGATGGACTTCATCGCCAACGCGACCGGCGCCATCTACGCCAAGAGCTGGACTCCGCAGCTACAGAAGCTGGTGGCCGGGCAGCAGAACCCGGACGGCCTGCTCAAGTCGGTCCAGAAGGACTACGAGAGCCAGACCCGGAGCTGATCGGAAGATGGCCCGGCCAGAAACCACACCGGCGGTTCGTACCCCGGCCCAGCCCACACCGCCCCGCGCGGTGACTCCCCGGCGGCGCGTTCGTCGAGCGCGCCGCCGGGGCGCGGCCTGGCTCGGCTGGCTGTTCGCGGCGCCCGCCATCGTGATGTACGCGACCTTCGTCCTGCGACCGCTCCTGCTCACCGTGCAGTACTCGCTCTACGACTGGAACGGCATCGGCCGGTCGAGGTGGGTCGGCCTGGACAACTACCGCAGCCTGCTGACCGACCGGGAGATGTTCGACTCGATCCTGCACGCCCTCGAGTTGATCCTGTTCTTCAGCGCGCTCCCGGTGCTGCTCGGGCTGCTGGTCGCGGCCACCATCCGGGGCATCGCGCAGAGCCGTCTCGCGGTGGTGGCGCGGACCGTGCTGTTCCTGCCGCAGGTCATCCCGCTCGTCGCGGCGGGCATCATGTGGAGTTGGCTGCTGTCCTCGACCGGCCTGGTCAACGAGTTGATGGCGGCGGTCGGCCTCGGCCGCGTGACCCGGGCCTGGCTCGGTGACTTCGGCGCTGCGCTGCCGGCGGTCGGCGTGATCGGCGCCTGGGTCCTGGTCGGCCTGTGTACGTTGCTGCTGCTCGCCGGCATGACCAAGATCGATCCGGCGCTGTACGAGGCGGCCCGGCTGGACGGTGCCGGCCCGGTCCGGGAGTTCTTCTCGATCACGCTGCCGAGCCTGCGCCAGGAGATCGGGGTGTGCGTCACGGTGACCGTGATCGCCGCCCTGGCCAGCTTCGACATCGTCTACGTCGCCACCCAGGGCGGCCCCGGGAACTCCACGATGGTGCCCGGACTGGAGATCTACTACCTGGCGTTCTCGGAACGGCGCGTCGGCATGGCCTCGGCGCTCGCGGTCGCGCTGGTGGTGCTCGTCCTCGCCTGCGTCCTCCCCATCCAACGGCTCACCAGAGACGGATCGCGATGATCGTCGCTCGACGCGAAACCCTCACCGGGCGGGTCCTGCTCGTCCTGCTCATGGCGCTGACCGTGCTGCCGTTCCTCAGCCTGTTCGTCACCGCGGTGCACCCGTCCGGGACGTACCCCTCGGGTCTGTCCTGGCCGGACCACCCGCACTGGGGCAACTTCCTGGACGCGTTCCGCGCGGCCAACATGGGCAGGCTGCTGCTGTCCAGCGGCCTCATCGTGCTCGGGGTGGTCCCGGCGGCGCTGCTGTTCGGGACGATGGCCGGGTTCGCCTTCGGGCACCTGCGGATGCCCGGTCACCGGGCCGGCTTCCTGATCTTCGTCCTCGGCCTCACGCTCCCGTTCGAGGGGATCGTCACCCCGCTGTACTACCAGATCCGCGACATGGGACTGCTCAACACCCGGTGGGCCATCATCCTGCCGCTCATCGGCCTGTTCATGCCGTTCTCCGTGCTGTGGATGCGGGCCCACTTCGTCAACATGCCCGACGACCTGTCCGAGGCGGCCCGGATCGACGGCGCCGGGGTGTGGCAGTTGTTCTGGCGGGTCCATCTGCCGCTGGCCCGCCCCGCCGTCGCGTCCCTGGCGATCCTGCTGTTCCTGTGGACGTGGAACCAGTTCCTCCTGGCCATCGTCCTCGTCGACGATCCGGCCAAGCGGACGATGGCCGGTGCCCTCGGCGCCTTCCAGGGACGATGGGGCACCGACATCCCGCTGCTGTGCGCGGGGTCGTTGCTCATCCTGACCCCCACCCTGGCCGTCTTCCTGGTCTTCCAGCGCCGGTTCGTCGCCGCGCTGCTGCAGGGCTCGATCAAGGGCTGATGACATGGTCGTCACCGACGAGGAACGACAGCACCTGCTGCGTTACACCCGTACCCGGGGCTGGCCGATGCTGCGCCGGTTCCCGATCCCCGACGGCACGCACGCCGACCTGCTCGGACAGATGCTGGGGTGCCCACCCGGGCACGTCCGGACCCTCGTCGACGCCCTCGGCGAACGGGCCCGGACCACCGCCGCGCGGCTGCTGGCCGACGACCGCTACCGGGCCGGGATCGCCGGGCTGCCGTTCCAACCCGGCGACCGGATCGTCGCGGTGGGCGACTCGGTCACCGCGGACCGGCTCGGTTGGTTCGAACTGCTCACCGCGTCGGTCAGGCTCCTCCGCGCCCCCGCCGTCACCCTGCACAACCTGGGCGTCAGCGGCAACACCACCGCCGACGTGCTGGAGCGGTTCGACCTGTTGGAGGCCGCCCGGCCCAGCCGGGTGCTGTTGATGCTCGGCACGAACGACGCCCGGGAACACGGCCGGACCAGCAGCCACCGGATGGTCACCGCACCCGAGACCGAACGCAACCTGCGGGCGCTGCTCGATCTCGTCACCCGGGATCTGGGCGCCCAGGTCACCGTCATCACGCCACCGGCCGCCGACCAGGACCGGATCACCAGCTTCTTCGCCGACTTCCCGCTGCGCTGGGACGCGACGACGGTGGCCGAGGTCGCCGCCGTCGTCCGCAAGGTGGTCCCGGACAGCGTGGACATACACACCGCCATGGGGGCCAACGGCCTTGCCGGCCTGCTCGAATCAGACGGGGTGCATCCCACCCCCGCCGGACAGGAGTTCATCCTGCGTCGCGTGGTCGCGCACCTTCGGGCGTCGTGACCGGACGTACCGCCGCCACCCCGCCACCAGCGAGGCCGGGCCCGGCTTGACCCCCCGGCTCGGTCCGCGCGTCCGGCTTGACCCGCCGGCTCGGTCCGCGCGTCCGGCTCGGTCCGCGCGGCCCTGGCCGGTGGGTACGCGCTCCGATCACGGCTCCAGGGTGTACTCGCCGAACCGGGCCGCCATGGTGAAGCCGAGGCGGCGGTACACGGTGACGGCGGCGGCGTTGTCCGCGTGGACGTTCAGCGCGATGTGGTCCACCACCGGCCGCAGCCGGCGGACCAGGGCGGCGACGGCCGCGGTGGCCAGCCCCTGGCCGCGTACGTCCGGATGGGTGGTGACGTTGCCCAGCACGGCGACCCGGTAGGTGGGTGACCAGACGTGCACCCCGGCGATCGCCACCAGCCGTCCGGCGCGGCGGATGCCCACGTACTGACCGGTCTCCAGCATGCGCGGGTCGAACCAGTTCCCGGGGTAGGCACTCGCGTAGAGGTCGGTCACCTCGCGCAGATCGTCGGGGCCGACCGGCTCGACCAGCTCGACGGGCTCGACCGGTCCGGCTGGTCCGAGCGGTCCGGCCGGGCTCTCGGCGGGCGCGGTGACCCCGGCGGACGCGACGAGCCGGGTGGGCGCGGTGGGCACGGCCCGGTCGAGGCACCGGCCGTCGGTGAACGCCATCCGCAGGTGTGGCTCGGCCGAGGTGATCCGCCGGCCCGACCCGGTGAGCAGGCGTGCCAGCCCGGGGGAGAGGTGTGCGTGCAGCCGGGCCGGCAACAGGTCCCGGATGTCGGTGAGCAGCGATCCGGCCGGGCCGTCGGCGGGACCGAACAGCAGCAGGGTGGCCGGTTCGGTGGCGTGGTAGAGCAGCGCCACCGCGTCCTGCCAGGCGTACCAGGTGGTGTACGGCCAGCAGAAGTCGTCCAGATCGCCCAGGTGATAGGCGTGCAGGATGCGGTCACGACCCAGAATGGCCAGTAGTTCCGTCCGATCGTGCATGCTTCGTGCCCGCATCGGCTCATGCTTCCACGATGGCTGTCCCGGGCCCGGACCGGCCTTTAAGTTCAGCTTAAACACACGTTAGATCGGGGTGTACGGGACGTGATCAAGT
The DNA here is from genome assembly GCF_055793945.1 of Plantactinospora sp. A48. NCBI lineage: Bacteria > Bacillati > Actinomycetota > Actinomycetes > Micromonosporales > Micromonosporaceae > Plantactinospora > Plantactinospora sp. A48. The sequence continues at coordinate 41,998 of NZ_JBTIXF010000037.1, forward strand.
TGCTCCGCCAGGTAGCGTCGCCGGGCATCAGCCTGAGGAGTGACCAGATGGGCAGCAAGCGAACCCTGTACGTCGTCGTCGGTGCCGCCGCCGTCGCCGCCCTGCTCGGCACCACGTTGCCGCTGCTGGCCGACGATTCCGGCAGCAGCACCGTGGTGGCGGTGGCGGACACCACCGCCACCGCCGTCGCGCAGGACGGCGACAACGGGATAAAGACCACATTGGCCACCTGCCCACAGCTCTGCGACGGCAACCCCCGCGGATGGCGGGACGCCGTGCTGGAGTTCGCGGTCAGCGGCCTGCCGGCCGACGCCGGCCATATCCGAGCACACCTGCGACTGCACGCCTGGAGCGCCGCCCCGGCCCGGGTGGTCGCGTACGGCGCCGGGTCCGCCACCGGGCCGGGTCTGCTGACCCGCCGTCCCGAACTGTCGCTGACGAACCTGGTGGCCGCCAACGACACGGTGGTGAACGGGTACAACACCTGGGACGTCTCGACCGCGGTACGCGGCAACGGCACCTACACGTTCACCCTGCGGCAGGAGAACCACAACACCCGGATCTACTGGGCGTCCCGGGAGAACAAGCGGGCCGAGATCCGACCCGAGCTGACGATCACGTACGACAGCACCGGTCCGGCGCCCGTTCCGTCCGACACCGCCGTGCCGTCGGCAGCCGTACCCAGCGCGTCCGCCAGCGCCAGCGCCAGCCCGTCGCCCAGCCGGCCGTCGGCCACCCCGAAGCAGTCGGCCGCGGCGGCGAGCCGGGGCCCGACGGCGCCGGCCAGCGGTGCGGCCCCGGCCGGCTGGCGACTGTCCTGGTCGGACGAGTTCAACGGCACCTCGCTGGACACCACCAAGTGGAACGCTCAGGGGCCCACCCTGCTGGACTACGACAAGGCGTGCATCACGAACCGTCCGAACAACGTGTTCGTCGGCAACGGCACACTGACCCTGCGGGCGAACCGGGAGTCGTTCAGCTGCGGCTCGGAGCGCCGGGCGTACACATCGGCCTATCTGGACACCCGTGGCAAGGCGTCGTTCACCTACGGCCGCTTCGAGGTGCGGGCCAAGTCGCCGACCACGGCCACCGGTTCCACCGGCATCTGGCCGGCGTTCTGGCTACGTCCCGACGACGGTGGGGTGGGCGAGATCGACGTGGTCGAGCTTCCCGGCGGCGCCAACTACTACAAGCTGGCGACGCAGGCCATCTTCTACGACTACACGCCGATCAAGCAGGACAACCGGTCGGCCCTGCCGGACGGTGTCCCGGCCGACGGCTTCCACACGTACACCACGGAATGGGAGCCGGGGGTGATGCGCTGGTACATCGATGGCAAGGAGGTCTACCGGCGCGACCGGAGCACCACGTCGTGGTTCGACAAGGCGTTCAGCCGGCCGTTCCACCTACGGCTGAACATCCAGGTCGGCGGCTGGTTGGGTGATCCGGACGCGGCCACCCGGTTCCCGTCCGACTTCCAGGTCGACTACGTCCGGGTCTGGCGGCGCTGACCCGGAGATCGCGTCCGGGTCCGGCGTCGCGGACCCGGCGGGCGGGCTCTGCGGCCCGTGGGAACGGCCCGCCGGAGAGGGTCCCGGCGGGCCGTTCCGGCCCAGGTCGTGTCCGGCGCCGTTCCGGCCCACATCGTGTCCGGCGCCGTTCCGGCCCACATCGTGTCCGGCGCCGTTCCGGCCACCTCGTGGTCGGTGTCCGGGGTGGTTCAGATGCCCCGGCCGTGCCGGTGCAGCGCCCGTACCACCTGGTCGGCCCGGACGGTGCGGCTGGCCACCGCCAGCGCCAGGTAGGCGCGCGGCTCCCGGGGGTTGTGCCCGAGGGTGCGGCGAGCCCACCGCAGGGCGCCACGGGCGTCACCGGAGGCGGCCTGGGCGAACGCGATCTGTCCGGCGATCCGCGCCGCGCCGGCCGGTTCGGTGCTGAACTCCGGATACCGCTCCAGCAACCATTGCAGCGCGTCCGAGATCATCGTCCAGCGTTGGGAGAAGTAGGAGCGACGGTGCCAGCGGACCAGCGTGTAGGGCTGGCGGACGTTGGCCAGCGGGCGGCGCCGGGCGGCCCGCAGCAGGAACTCGTAGTCCTCCGCGTAGCTGCCCGGAATCTCCTCGTCCACCGGCCCGATGCCGTCCAGCAGCGCCGCGCGGCGGATCAGGAAGGTCGACGGGTGCAGTTCGGTGAGCCGGTCGCGCAGCAGCGCGGCCAGGTCGATCCGCTCCGCGTCCAGGGTCCGATCCACCTCCCGGTCGTCGTACCGGACCCGGATGCCGCAGCAGACCACCTCGGCGTCGCTGGCCGCCAGCATCGCCACCTGGGCGGCGAGCTTGCCCGGCAGCCACTCGTCGTCGTCGTCACAGAACGCCACCAGGTCACCGGTGGCCGCCTCGATGCCGGTGTTGCGCGCGCCGGCGAGTCCGGGGCTCCGCCCGTTGCGCAGCACCCGCACCGACCGGTGCGGATCGGTCCTGGCCAGCCCGAGGTCCGGGGTGGACTGGTCGTAGACCACCAGCACCTCGATCCGACCCGGGTAGTCCTGGTCCAGGATGCCGCGCAGGGCGGCTGCCAGCAGCTCCGGCCGATCCCGGGTGGGCACCACGGCGGTCACCGACGGCGCACCGCCGGCAGCCGGTTCGGTGACCGGGTCGGCCAGGGCCGCCGGTTCGGCGGCGTCGACGGTGATCGGTCCCGCCGGTTCGGCGACCGGGTCCGCCGGCGCACCGGCCGGCTCGACGACGCTCACCGGAACCGCCGCCGGGTCCGGGCCGCGCGTACCAGGTCCTCGACGATCCGCCCCACCCGGGCGGCCGCCCGGTCCCGCGCGGCGGCCCGGTGTGCGTCGGTCGCCGGATCGATCCGGTACGCCTCGGGCTCGGCCAGCCCTTCGTCGAGGGCCCGGCCCAGCTCCGCCGCCGACCCGCACAGCCGGATGTCACCGGCGGCTGCCAGGCGGGCGCTGTAACGCACCTGGTGCGCGTCGACGTGCTCGCCGTACGTCGGGTCCCGGGGCACGACGATGGGCAACCGGCCGGCCGCCCGGGCCTCGGCGATGGTGGCGGGGCCGCCGTGGCTGACCACCAGCCTCGCCCCGGCCATCGCGGTGCCCAGCTCGTCGTGACCGAGGAAGCTCGTCGCGCCCGGCAACCGGGGTTGGCGGCTGCTGCCGTACTGGACGGTGATGGTTGGCCGGTCGTCGCGATTGGCGTACCAGCGTTCGAGCCAGTCCATCAGCCGGTCGAACGGGTGCTTGTCGGTGCCGACGACGACCAGGACGGCCGTGCCGGTGTCTCCGCCGGTGGCCGACCGGACGGTCGGCTCACCGGCCGCCGCGCCGCTCACAGCAGCTCTCCCACCACTGTGGCGCCCGGGTAGAGCCGGCGCTGCTCCTCCAGCTGCACGAGCATCGCCGACAGGAACGGTCGGCACAGCCGGGCGGTCATGGTGCGGGTGTCCACCCGGTCGGACACCTCGATGTAGATGGTGGGGATGCCCCGGAGCCGGGCCAGGGCGACGAACGGCAGGGCGACGCCGGCACCGGTGGTGATCACCGCGGCGATCCGGCGCCGGCGCAGGGTCCGGGCCGCCAGGACGGCGTTGCGCAGCAGGTTGCGCAGATTCCGGGTCGTCGGGTGGTGCGCCCAGACGACCTGCTCGGAGCCGAGCAGGGAGCAGGCGTCCGGGGTGTCGAAGGTGACCCAGCACCGCCGCCAGGTGTGGTACCAGGACCGTAGGGCGAGCAGTTGGGCGAGGTGCCCGCCGCTGGAGGCGACGAGCAGGAGTTCGCCGTCCGACGACGTGTCAACGAGCTGTGCCACTCATCCTCCGCAGGTGTCGGACGGGCGGGTTGGCTGCCCGCCGAGCCATCTATGCAGGATGTCCGACGCCATGTGCCGCACGGGGTACTCCGATCCGACAATTTTTCGAGACGTTTTCGCATCTCGCAAAAAAAGATCATTCCACGGCGGTCAACGTCCCTGCCGTTCGGCCAGCACGGTCAGCAGCCCGGGATGGAGCGCCGGGTTCCAGCCGGCGCCGCCCCGGGCCAACCGCCAGGTCCGCAGCCACATCTCCAGCAGGTACGCCTCGGTCACCGCGACGCAACCGTCGGCGTCCAGTCCCAACTCGACGCCGTGCCGCCGGACGGCCACCGCGACCGCGTCCGCGGCCTCGCCCACCGGCCGGCCGGCCACCACCAGTTCGTGCTGGAACGCCTGGTGCGCCAGGTCGAAGCCCAACGGCACGCCGGCACCGGAGTGCTCCCAGTCCCAGGCGACGAGCCGGTCACCGACCTGGCCCAGGTTCCACGGCACCCAGTCGCCGTGCCACCGGCCGAACTCCAGCGGCACCCGGCCGTACCTGTCGACGAGGGCGTCCAGCGCGGTGCGGAAACGTGTCTCACCGGTCCCGGCCACGGCGGCCGCCTCGGTGGTGAACCGGGTGTGCAGCGCGGAACCGGCCAGCGGTCGGGGCGCCGTCGCCGGCCCGCCGTTGCGGGCCACCGCGCGGATGGCCGGCAGCCGGACGGCGTCCGGGTCGGCCAGCCGGCGCACGGCCCGGGGCAGCGGGGCGATCACGGCCACCGACCGGTCGGCCCACTCGACGGCCGTGAGCAGCGCCGGCACCAGCGGGAACGCCGGGTCCGTCGGTCGGCTGTCCAGTTCGGTCAACACCCTGCTCTCGGCCCGGACCATTGCCTGGGTGGCGGCGTTCCAGCCGAGCTTCGCGTATCCACGGGGTTGGCCGGCGTCGTCGAACAACTGCAACGTGGGCTTGCGGTTCGGGTCCGGCGGCCGGACGCCGATCGCCGCGTGCAACGGGCCGGCCCCGATCTCGTGGGCGAGCCGCCGGACCAGCAGCACCTCGGTCGGGTCCACCCCGGCCGGGACGGTGACGTTGAGTACCGGGAACCGGGCCAGCCGGGCGGCGCCGACCCGGGCCGCGGCCCCGACCGCGGTGCGGGCGAGCCGGACCCGGGCCGGCCGCAGCGCGTTGTAGGCGAGCACGGCGGCGGCGGCCACCCGGGGCCCGGCCAGCGGCAGCAGGAACCGGGCCCGCTCGACCGACGGCACCACCGCGTACCGCAGCGCGGCGGTCGGATCGGCGTGGGCCGCGACCGTCACCCGCAGCCGGGGGTCGGCGAAGACCGCCCGGGTCACCCAGCCCAGACCGTCGGAGCGGTCCCGGGGGTCGTTGGTGGTCGGGGTCACGACGGCCAGTCGAACGTCATGCCGAGCCGGTCGCGCAGCGCCGCGTTGTGCGGACGGTAGTACTCGGTCAACTCCGCGCGGACCGCCGGGTCCATCGGGGACGACCGCCGGTCGTTGAACACGTCGTACCGGCCCAGGTCGTGCGGCGGCAGGCCGAGGAAGGCCAGCACCCCGGCGTAGGTGCCGGCCGGATCCCGGTAGAGCGTCTCGCTGGGCAGGATGTGCAACTGCCGCCGGTCGAACAGGTCGAGCCAGGGCGCCAGGTGTTCCAGGTAACGCCCCCGGGCCCGGTAGCTGTACCAGTCGTAGGCGTTGCTGTGGTACGCCGGCTCGGCGATCAACCGGTCCCGCTCCCCGGCCGTCCGCTCCGGCTCGGCCGCGAGGGCCTCGGCGAAGCCGAGCGGCTCGGTGCCCTCGGTCCGGCGTTCCTTCCAGTGCGAGTACGCCCGCTCCACCGGATCCCGCAACAGCACGATCAACCGTGCCTCGGGCATCAGGTCGTGCACCCGGCCGGCGGCCAGCGGGTGGAACATGTACAGCGGCGCCGCCTCACCGACCCGGGGCTCGGCGCCGTGCCGCCGGCGCAGCGCCGCCCGCCGCCGGTCGGTGGGGAAGTGCGACCGGTACCAGCGCTCGCCCCGGTACCAGTTCTCCTCGAAGTAGTGCGAGGTCTTGGTGTTCCAGGCCGGATACAGCCGGGGCACCAGGGGGTGGCGGATCAGGTAGTTCCACAGTGACGTGGTGCCGCCGCGCTTGGTGCCGATGATCAGGAAATCCGGCAACCGGCGCTGGTCGCTGGTGTGTTCGCCGTACCGGACGAGCCCGTCCTTGAGCCGGTCCCGCAGGCCGGTCGGTGCGGCCTGGTTGAACCGGTCCCGCAGCGTTGTCATGCTTCCCTCCCTCTCTCCTGGCCGTGGTCGCTGGTCGGCGCCGCGCCGCCGTACCGCCGTACCGTCAGGTCCGGCCGCGCACGGTCCGGACCGCCTCGATCAACCGGCGCCGCACCGGGCGCCGGGTCGCCGCGAGGCCCACACCGCAACAGAGCAGGCCCACGGCCACGGCCAGACCCGCCGGACCGCGCCCACCGGTGGCCACGATCCCGGCGCCGGCCGTCACCGCCACGGCGGCCAGCGTCGTCGTCGCCGTCACCAGCACCGACCGGCCGAGGACGCTGTGGCCGAGCATCGCGGACGCGGCCACCGCGGCCGTGACGTTCTCCACCACGATCCCGGCGGCCCAGCCGAAGGCGGTGCCGGTCACCCCGTACGCCGGGATGAGCAGCAGCCCGAGCAGCACGGTGGTCGCCAGGCCCAGCGTCGCGGCGAACAGGTGCCGACCGCTGCGCCCGCTCATCAGCAGCAGGGTCTGCACGTTGCCCAGCCCGACGTTGACCAGCATCGCGCCGGCCAGCACGGTCAGCGCGGTGGTGCCGTCGGTGAACCCCTGGCCGAACAGGGCCAGGAAGGCCGGGGCGAACGCGGCCAGCAGCAGATAGACCGGCCAGGACAGCAGCACCACCCAGACGGTGGTCTGCCGGTGTACGGCCAGCGCGTCCGCGCGGCGGTCGGCGCCGAGCAGCCGGGACAACTGCGGCGCGACGGCCACCCGCAGCCCCTGCATGGCGAGCTGGCCGGCGAGCACGTACCGACCGACCCCGCCGAACACCCCGGCGTCGCGCTGCCCGGCCAGGGCGGCGGTGAGCAGCACCCCGATCCACATGCTGCCGCTGTCGATGGCCGCCGACAGCGCCCGGGGGAGGGCGAAGCCCCAGAACGACCGCCAGTCCGCGCCGACCGGGCGCAACCCGGTGGCGCCCACGCCGAGCGGGCGCCAGGCGAGCAGCACACAGCCGAACACCGCCGCGACGACCGGCGCCCACCAGGCCAGCAGCCCGGCCACCAGACCACCGCCGAGCAGCGGTACGGCGGCCATCAGCGCCGGGCGGCTCACCGGCAGCAGCAGGAACTGGATGCCCACGTACGCCCCGATGGGCCGGCTGGCGCGGACGGCGGACAGCAGGATGGTCATCGCCACGGTCAGCGGGACGGCGGCGAAGGTCAGGGCGATCAGCCGGGTGCCTTCCCGGCCGGCGTCGTCGAGCAGCGCGGGACCGATGAGCGGTGCCGCCAGGACGCCCGCGACCGCCGTCAGCAGGGCGACGGTGAGCGGCGGCAGCAGCGCCACCGGCAGCAGCCGGGCGCCGTCGCCACCGGGGCCGAGCCGGCGGCGGGCCAGTGCCCAGATCAGCCCGGTGTCGGCGCCGAGGCAGCAGACCGCGGTGGCCACGGTCAGCACTCCGATGGCCGCGAAGAGGCCGCCGGCGCCGACCGCGCCGTAACCACGGGTGATCACGATGGCGAGCAGGAAGCCGAACACCCCGCTGACGGCCGCGCCGGCCAGCCCGATGAGCCCGCTGCGGGCGCTGCGGCGCAGCTCGGTCCGCTCGGTGGCGGCGCCGGTGGTGGTGGCGGTGCCGGGGACGCTCAACGGACCGCCCCGATTCGGCGTACCGCGTCCACCCGGCCGGCTGGGTCCACCCGGCCGACCCGGTCCCGCCGGCCGGCGGGCCGGTCCGGGGCCGCCCCGGCCGGGTCGGCGCGGCGGGCACGGCGCGCGGGCCCGGTGCCGATCGCTGGCTTCCGGTTGACCGGGCCGTCGACGGCGGCGAGCGCCAGCCCGACGGCGAGGAAGGCGACGGTGAGGTTCTGGAAGGTGAGTCCGTAGAACGGGAGCTGCACCAGGGCGATCAGCGGCACCACCGACAGCCACTGGCCGGCCGAGGACCGGGCCCGGCTCATCGGCACGGCCACGGCGACGAACCAGGCGAGGAAGCACAGGGTCGCCGGGATGCCGTGGCTGAACAGCACCAGCCAGAACTGGCCCTGGGTGCCGACCGGGGCGTCGGCCGAGGTGGTGTCGACGGTGACCGGGCCGCCGTAACCGAGCAGCGGTGATTCCGCGATCGAGTTGATCACCTCGAGGTAGAGGCTGGCCCGGTCCACGGTGGTGTCGCTGGTGCTGGTGCGCTGCTGGATGAGATCGCCCACCGGGATGATCAGGGTGGCCAGCCAGCCGAGGACAGCCAGCAGCACGACCGAGCCGGCCACCCGGACGTTGCCCCGGCGGACCGCCCGGACGGCCAGCACCAGCAGCCCGGCGCCGAGGCTGATGAACATGCCGCGGTTGAGGGTGAAGAAGGCCGGTGGGATGGACAGCGGCAGCGAGACCATCAGCAGAACGCGCAGCGGGCCGGTGGGCACCGACAGCAGGTACGCCAGGACGCAGGGCACGAGCAGCGCGTACGTGCTGCCCCAGTTGTTGGTGTACGGGAACGGTGCCGCCGGCCGGTACGTCGGGACCAGCGCCCGGGGACTGAACTCGGAGGCGTGCAGGTGCACCATGTCGGCGATGAACGGTGCCTTCGCGATGCCGGCCGGCAGCAGGATCTCGGTCGGGGTGACCAGGGACAGCCGGGGCAGCAGCACGCCCACCCAGCCGAGCGCGATCAGGGTGAGCCAGAACAGGCACAGTGGGCGCAGCAGCCGGTGCCAGGGGGCCAGTTCCCGGGCGGCGGTGTAGACGTACACCCCGACCACCACGGCCGTGACGTAGAAGGCGAAGCGCAGGCCGGTGCTGAGATAGGCGGTGCCGCGGTCCAGCCGGGTGGTGCTGAGCAGGGCCAGGCAGAGGAACATCAGCCACCAGGTGGTGCCCGCCGGCAGCGGCACCCGGCCACGGCGGATGAGCAACGCCAGCAGCAGGGCGCCGAACATCGGCCACACCAGGAAGAACGCGCCCATGACCCACCACAGCGGGACGAGCCCGAACAGGGCCGTCAGCGGCCAGGTCGGCAGGGTGGGTGGGGCGGTCCGGTACCGCGTCCCGGTCGGGCCCGTGACCGCCGGAGCGGGTCGGGCCGCGACCTCAGCCATGCCCGGTGAGATAGAGGAAGCCGAGGGTCTGCGCGCCGGTCAGGTCGAGCCGTTCGGCGAGTCGACGCAGGTCGCGGACCCGGGTGCGGTCCCGGCTGACGAGCAGCACGGCCACCCCGGAGCGGGCGGCCCGGACCCCGGCCTCGTCGCTCTCGGCGGGGGGCGCGGTCACCAGCACGATGGTGGTGCCGGTCGGCGGCGGAGGCGGTGGGGCCGGCGGGGCCGGCGCCGGGACCCGGGCGGTGCCGATGGCCGCCGCCCGGGGCCGGGATGGTTCCGTCGACGGTTCCGGTTCGGCCGTCAGGGGTGATTCCGGGCCGGCCTCGTCGAGCAGCAGCCGGCTGATCGGCGCGCCGGGGGCCATGGTCGGGGAGTACTGGTCCGGCCGGCGCGGGACCGGGCTCGGCGGGACTCCGTGGGGCCGGCGCGGTGGCGTCGCCCACGGCGTCGTCGGCGTGGTCGCCAGCTGGTCGTCCGGGGCGTCGTCCGGGGTCGGTGCGTCGCCGCCGGACGGTGCCGTGGCTTCCTCGACCCGCACCGTGACGTCCTGCTCGGCCAGCGCGGTACGCAGGCCGGTGACCAGCAGGTTCCGGTGCTCGTCGGGACGGCAGACCAGCAGTACGGCGCGGTGCTCCCCGGGGGCGAGCTGCTGGGCGAGCACCAGTGCTGCGTACCGGAGGTCGGCGCCGGGTTCGGCGGCGGGTCGGCGGGGCAGGTGGACCTGCGCCAGCGCCGGGCCACCGAGGAGTTCCTCGGCGTCGGCCAACGACCGGATCCGGCGGTTCAGGGACTCCTGCCCGAAGGAGGCCACGGCACCGAGCAGGGCGCCCCCGAGCAGGCCGGCCAGCAGGAGGACCGGTGCCGAGTCGTGGCTGGACGGCACGGGTGGGGCGGCGGTCCGGGTCAGGGTCCCCGGGGTGACGTCGACCGCGGCGGCCCGGGCCCGGTCCTCGGTCAGCTGGGCGAGCTGTTCGTTGAGGGCGCGCAACTGGTCGACGGTGGCCGTCACGCCGGGCGCGGCGTTGCCGTTCGTGCCACCGCCGTTCGGCAGTGACTTGCGGGCGGCGGTCCGTTGCGCGGTGACGTTCCTGATCGCCTCGTCGTACGAGGCGAGCACGGTCGAGCGCTGCCGGTCGTACAGCCCGTGGCGCGCGTCGAGGTACGTCTGCGCGGCGGTGTTGGCCCCGGTGACCGCGGCGGTGGCGGTCCGGTCGGCGTACACGAAGCGCAGCACCTGGGTGCCGACCGGCAGTTCGACCTGGAGCGCGGCGCGCACCTGACCGGCGGGTCGGTTGGTGGCGGCGGCCACCGCGTCGATGACCTGGGTGCCGGTGGCCAGCCCGTTCTCGACGTTCATGTTGACCGTGCGGTCGGCGCCGGGGCCGGGATAACTGAACGGGTCGGCCACCACCGGCCGGACGGCGACCACGGCCGTGGCCTCATAGGTGGCCGGGATCAGCCAGAGGTATCCAGCGGTGCCCACCAGACCGAGCAGGGCGGCGAGCGCGACAACCGGCCATCGTCGGATCGGGATCCGGGCCAGGTCGGTGAGGGTCACCGCGCGCCGGCCGGCGGTGGTCAGGTCGGTCGTGTCAGCCATCGAACCTCTTGACTATCTGTTGCGGGTTTCCAATCACCACCACCCGGGCCGGGACATCGGACCGGACGACCGTGGCCGCCCCGACAACACTGTCCCGGCCGATCCGGACCCCCTTCATCACCAGCGCGCCGGCGCCAACCCAGACATTGTCCTCCATCACGATGGGTGATCGGGTGCCCGCTCCTGGTGCATCATGGCGGCGTACCGGATCGAGATTGTGGAACGTGTTGTCCACCACCTGGCAGTCCGACAACAGGCAGTGGTCGCCGATCGTCACCTGCGACCAGCAACCGACCCAGGTCGCGTTGAGCAGGCAGTCCCGGCCCACCACCACCTCGCCGGGCCCGGCGAACCGGACCAGCTTGTTGATCCGGGTACGGTCGCCGATGGTCACCCGGACACCCCTCCGCAGCCGCAACCGGCCCCGGATCTGCACGTCCCGGCCGAGTCGCAGCCGGGGATAGCGCAACCGGTACCAGCGCCGCTTGGCCGCGAACACCAGCCGTACGGCGGCACCGGCGACGCCTCCGCGCGGCGGTGCGGCCGGCCGCGGAAACCCCGCGGCCGGCCCGTCGTGCGTCGGTTGGTCCGGCGTCACTGGTTCGAGAAGAACAGCGTGGGGCTGGTGAAACTCAGCCCGGTCGCCGTGGTGTCGATCGTGGTGGCCGTGGCTCCGTTGACCGCCGGGGTGGCGGCCGGGTCGAACGGTGCCGAGTGCAGCGAGCCGTTGGTGGCGCCCCAGACGACCGATCCGTCGGCGTACGCCAACCCGCGCGCCAGCGACCAGCTCACGCCCGTGGTGGGCAGCGTGAACTCGGTGCCGCCCACGGTGTAGCCGTCGGGTTCCAGGTACCGGTAGAACAGCGAGTTGTTGTTGGGCTTGGTGTAGTACATCCGGCCGCTCAGGAAGAAGGCGCCGGTCAGGGTGGACGGGTTGTACCAGTCGTTGTAGCCGACGTACCAGGGCGCGCCCACGGTGGTGCCGGTGAACTGCGAGAAGCCCAGCTGGGTACCGCTGGACCAGTAGAGCTTGTCGCCGACCCGCATCGTGACTCCGGCCGAGGTGAGGTTCGGCTGGGTCGTGGCCGAGGGAGCGCCCAGCACGCCCGCGGCGAACGGCACCTTGGTCAGCGTGTTGGGGGCGGTCCCCAGGTACAGGTACCCGGGGCTGTCGCGGGGCGCGTCCAGCGCCGGCACGCTACGGCCGCTGGCGAGCGGGAACATCCCGATCCGCCCGTGGTACTCGTCGCCCATCCCGTCGGAGTTCTGTCCGAAGTAGATACCGTCGGTACCGCGCCACAGGACCGGGACGGCCGAACCCCAGGCGGTGGTGCCGGTGGGCGCCCCGCTGCGCCGGGGGTTCCAGTTCAACGGCATGCCGTTGCTCGGGTCCGCCGCCGCGATGCCGAGCCGGTCCACCGCCCCCGGGCCGTCCTTGTCGACGGCGTTCGGGTTGTTCAGCCAGCGGAAGTGACCACCGAGGTAGATGACGTTGTCGGTCACCTCGACCGAGGTGACGGTGTCGTTGCCGGTGAAGTCCATCCAGGTGGCGTCGAGGCTGCTGCCCCGGGTCGCCGTCTCGAACCGGACCAGCGCGTCGCAGTACGCGGTGGGCCAGCCGCCGCCGCCGTTGCTACCCACGATGAAGTAGCTGCCGTCGTCGGAGAAGTCCACCTCCTGGACGTAGTGGTCGAACAGCGTCGGGTTGGCGCACGGCGGAACGTACCGCTGGGTGCTCCAGTTCGCCACCGTCGCGGTGCCGTTGGCGAGGTCCACCAGGGCGATCTGGTTGCGGTCCAGGCCGTTGACCTTCTTGAAGTTGCCGCCCATCACCAGCGTCTGGCCGTCTGGGGTGACGTCCAGGGTCCAGACGTACGGCGCGACCGTGGTCCGACTCTCGGCGATGTCCAGCACGAAGTTGGGGTCCAGGGCGCCGGTGGTGGCGTTGATCCGGGCCATGCCGTGTCGCTCGACCCCGTTGAGCCAGTTGAAGGCACCGCCCAGGTACAGGTTGTTGCCGCGCAACTTCATGGTGCGGATCACACCGCCGTCGGAGTGCGCGTCCCAGGACCCGATCGTGGCCCCGGTGGCCGGGTCGAGTTCCACCAGGTTCTTCCGGCTGACGCCGTTGACCGTCTTGAACGCGCCGCCCACGATCAGCCGGCCGTCCGGGCTGACGACCAGGGCGTTCACCGCACCGTCGAGGTCCGGGGAGAAGCCGCTGACCAGATCGCCGGTGCGACGGTCGTACGCGAACAGGTAGCGCTGCGTCACCCAGGTCGCCACCGAGGCGCTGCGGACCTGGGTGAAACTGCCACCGACGTACACGATGTCGCCGATCTGCGCGAACGCGCGACCTTCGCCGTCCTTGGCGTGTGCCGTGGTGTTGGACGGGTTGGCCGAGGCCAGTGTGCCAACTTCCGGAGGCGGGACCACCACGGCGCTCGCGGGTGCGCCGAGCAGCACCGCGAACGTCGAAATCGAGGGCACGATCACGGCGGCCCGCTTCCACCGTGTGCGCCGGACCTGCCGGGAGAAGCTCACGTAGTACCTCCAGCCGAAAAGGGATTGGCGTAGCGTGCGCGCGACGGGATTGGACCGGAATCGGGTTTTCGGGCCACGGTTCCGGCCTGAACGACGGCCGCAGCACCGCCATTCACGAGGGCCGTCCGTCCATAACGGCTGGTCGGAAGCGGCCCGAGCACAGTACGTAGACATGGCGGGCACAGGCAAGCCCGCCGACACCGGTCCGTCGGGTTACCGACCCTGACCGTCGTCCGGCGGGCCCGACCGGTCGGTCGACCGTACATGGTCAACTGGCCTCCTCGGGTCTCCGTTGGGCCAGGTATGAAAAGCCGGGGTGTGCGTTTTTCAGAAAAAGCGGCAAATCCCAATTAGTCGGTGGTTTGCGGTGGTTGGCGTCCGGCGCCTGGTCGGCGTCGGGCGCCTGGTTGGCGTCCGGCGGCCTGGTGGTGGCCCGGCGGTCCGCCAACCGGCGATGTCCTGCCCGGTCCGCTCAGACCCCGTGCGGCCAGCGGTCGAGTTCGGCGTTGATCCGGTCCCGCACGTCGGCCGGGGCGAACGACGCCGCCACGCCGGCCCGGGCGACGGCCACCAGATCGGCGTCGGAATGGCCGTGGACATCACGCAGCCGCGCGTACTCGGCGGTCAGCGTGGTGCCGATCATGGCGGGGATGTCGGTGCTCAGCGTGACCATCACACCGGCGGCGCTGAGCCGGGGCAGCGGATGGTCGGCGAGCGAGGAGGCGAAGCCGAGCGCCACGTTCGAGGACGGACAGACCTCCAGCGGGATCTGCCGCCGCGCCAGCTCGGCCAGCAGCTCGGGGTCGTCCACCGCCCGGATGCCGTGGCCGATCCGTTCCGCACCACCGGGGTGCAGCGCCCGCCGGATGCTCGCCGGCCCGGCTGCCTCCCCGGCGTGGTGAACCACCCGCAGGCCGCGCCGTCGGGCCGCCGCGAACACCTCGACGAACGGGTCGACCGGGTACGCCTCGTCGCCGGCCAGCCCGATCCCCACGACGCCCGCGTCGGCGTACCGGGTGGCCAGGTCGAGCGTGTGCCAGGCGCGGGCCACCGAGCGGCGCCGGGAGTGGTCGAGAATGACCCGCCACTCGACGCCGTGCGTGGCCCCGCCCTCGGCGAGGCCGGCGAGGACACCCCTGAGCGGCAGGTCCAGGTCGCCCAGCCGCTCGCCGTGCGCCGCCGCCGTGACCGACACCTCGACGTAACGGACCCCGTCGGCGGCCTGGTCGGCGCAGAACTCCCGGGCGACCCGCCGGAAATCCTCACCGGTACGCAGGCAGGAGCGGACCAGGTCGTTCTGGGCGAAGAAGTCGGCGAAGTCGCTGAAGGCGTACCGTCCACCGGCGAGGTGCGCGGGCAGCGGGACGCCGTTGGCGTCGGCCAGGTCGCGGAGGGTGTCCCAGCGGACGGCGCTCTCCAGGTGGACGTGCAGGTGCGCCTTGGGCAGCGTCGTCAGGTCGCCGGCCGGCCGGGTCCGGCCTGGTCCGGGGTTTCCTCCGGCAAGATCCACGGGACGGAGGCTACCGGCCGCGGTGACCGCGCCACCAGCGATTTCACCGGGTTGGGGGACCGGCGAAGTCGGCAATTGGACTGCGTCCGGTCCGGCGGCGGCGCACCGTTGGTATCGGCTGGTGTCGGCTGGCATCGGCGCCGTCATCGCGGTGCGGGTCAGCCACCGGTCGAAGGAGGCACCATGGAGAACGACAGGCGGTTGGCGATGGACCCGCCGGACCGCAGCGCGAGCGAGACGGCCGGGCCCCGGCTGTTGGGCCGGATCTACCGGCCGGATCCGCGGGACTGGAGTCTGGAGCGGCTGCTGGCCATCGCCGAGCCGCCCGACTCGATCCGCCAGCGGACGATCGAGCAGGTGCTGACCGACACCACCTACTTCACCGACTGGCGTTCGTACCTGGTCTTCTGGCGTTGGCTGAAGAAGCAGTCGGGGCCGACCCCGCCGGCGCCGCCCGGTCCGCCGGCGGGCGACAAGGCCCCCGCCTGGGCGCTGCCGGTGCAACTCGACCAGGGGGACACCGGCCACTGCGTGGGCTTCGGCTGGTCGGGTTGGGTGGACGCCACGCCGGTGCCCGGGACGTACCAGAACGCCGACGCGCACGCCCTGTACTACGAGTGCAAGGTGATCGACGGGGAGCCGCGCGCGGAGAACGGGTCGACGGTCCGTTCCGGGGCCCTGGCGTTGCGCGACCGGGGGCGGCTGGCCGCGTTCGCGTTCGCCACCTCGGTGACCGAGATCGACGACTGGATCAACGCCCAGGGATCCGTGGTGGTCGGCACCAACTGGACGAACGACATGTTCCACCCGGACGCGGCCGGCTACGTCAAGCCGACCGGGGCGGTGGCCGGCGGACACTGCTACGTGATGCTCGACCGGTTGGACGACGAGGACGCGTACCTGTTCCAGAACTCCTGGGGTGCCGGGTGGGGGCTGGACGGCCGCTTCAAAATCAGGTGCGCCGACTTCGCCAGCCTGCTCGGGGCCGACGGAGAGGCCTGCTGCGCCGCCGAACTGCCGCACTGATCCGGCCGCGCTGCCGCACTGATCCATCGCGCTGCCCCGGACTGATAAGAAGGGGCCCTTCCTCTACAAGAAGCGATAAGAAGGTGCCCTTCCTTTCAGTCGGGCGCGGTGCAGGGTGGCGTCCAGCAGGGCGAACGCCAGGGCGATCAGCACGAACCCGATGGTGATCAGCAGCGCCTCCCGGAACGCGCTGGCGAAGCCACTGTCCGGGCGGTTCAGGGTGGAGAAGAAGATCGCCCCCACGACGGCGATGCCCAACGCCGAGCCGACACGCTGGCCGGTCTGCAACATGCCGGCGGCGCTGCCGGCCTGCGGCACCGGCACCTCGGTCAGGGTGAGCGTCTGGTTGGGCGTGATCACCAGGCCGCTGCCCAGGCCGGCCACGGCCAGCGGCGCCGCCATGGCCAGCGGGGCGCCCCGGCCGGGGATGAAGTGCAGGATCACCACGATCGCGCCCAGTCCCACCCCGACCAGGGACAGGCCGGTCGCGACCAGCGGCCGACCGTACCGGTTCACGATCCGGCCGCCGAGCGCGGACGAGAGCGCGGCGCCGAGTGCGAACGGGGTGACCGCCAGACCGGCCACCAGGGCGCTGTACCGCAACCCGTTCTGCAGATAGAGGGTGAGTACGAAGAAGATGGCGGTGAAGCCGGCGAAGTAGCTGAGCGCGATCACGGCGCCCAACGTGTACGAGCGCAACCGGAACAGGGCCAGGTCGAAGACCGGTTGACCGCGCCGGCGGTACCGGTACTCCCAGCCGGTGAACCCGGCCAGCACCGCCAGCCCGGCCGGGACGAGCAACCACTTCTGCCAGCCGTGCCACTGGGCGCGTTCCACCAGCGGCAGCAGGATGAGCACGACCCCGAGCCCGAGCAGCGTGACCCCGACCGGGTCGAGGCTGCCGCCACCGCGCCCGCCGTGGTCCGGCAGCAGACGTAGCGCGAAGACGATGGCGGCGATCCCGACCGGGACGTTGACGTAGAACACCCACCGCCAACCCTCGTGCGGACCGACCAGTTGGATCAGCAGGCCGCCCAGCAACGGACCGACCGCGGTCGAGATGCCGACGGTGGCCCCGAGCATTCCGAACGGCCGTCCTCGTTCGGCGGGCCGGAACAGCTGTTGGATCAGGCCGGTCACCTGCGGGTTGATCAGGCCGGCGGCGGCGCCCTGGGCGAGCCGGGCGCCGATCAGCCACTCCGGTGACCTCGCCATCCCGGCGGCGACGCTGGCCAGGGTGAACATGGCCAGGCCGAAGGCGAAGATGTTGCGCCGTCCCCGCGCGTCGCCGTACCGGCCGGCCGGCACGAGCACCAGGCCGAAGGTCAGGGCGTAGCCCGAGAGTACCCATTGCAGGGCGTTCGGACCGGCGTCGAGCGCCTGCTGGATGGACGGCACAGCCACGTTGACGATGCTGACGTCCAGCAGGGTCATGAAGGCCGCGACGAGCCCGAGGGCCAGCGCCGGCCAGCGCTGTCGGTCGGTGAGCTGTTCCGGGGGGTGGTCGCTCACCCGGGACTACGCGGGTTGTACGGCGAGATAGCGCGGACCGAAGTCCAGGCCCTCGCCCGGCGAGTCCTCGCGGTGCAGCAGGTTCCGTTCGGCGAGCCGACGCAGCGGCGTGTCGATCTCCGCCTCGGGCAACCCGGCCTCCTCGGCGATCGCGTCGGGGAAGCCGACCTGGCCACGGTTCTCCAGCGCGGTCACCGCGGCGTAGACCCGCTGTTCCGGCTCCGACAACTCGTCGCTCTGCATGACGAATGACCTCCTCCGCCCGGTCGGGCAGTCTGCGGAGATCTCGGTTACCCCGCCGTACCCGGATGATTCGCCTGGCCCGGGACGAGATCGGTCGGCGGCCGGTGACGGCCGGTGGCCTACCCTGCTGAGCGTGAACGAATGGGATGTCGCGGTCGTCGGTGCCGGACCCGCCGGCCTGTCCGCCGCGTACGAGGCGGCCCGCGCGGGGGCCCGGACGCTGGTGCTGGAGCGGGCGGAGCACCCTCGCTACAAGACCTGCGGCGGCGGGTTGACCGGGGTCTCGCTGGCCGCCGTGCGGGACCGGATCGAGGTGCCGGCCGACGACGAGGTGGACCGGGTGACGTTCACCCTGAACGGGCGGCGCGGCTTCACCCGCCGGCACGAGGGGCCGCTGCTGGCGATGGTGCGGCGGGAGCGGTTCGACGACCGGTTGCGGGAGGCGGCCGTCCGGGCCGGCGCCGAGGTCCGGCAGCGGGCGCCGGTCCGGGCCGTCGAGCAGGACCCTTCGGGGGTACGCCTGCGGTTGGCCGACGGCACCGGGGTGACCGCGGGGATGGTGGTGGGCGCCGACGGGTCCTCCGGGATCACCGCGCGGCACGTCGGCGTGGAGTACGACCAGGTCGACCTGGGGTTGGAGGTGGAGCTTCCGGTTCCGGCGGCGCAGCAGGAACGCTGGCGTGGCCGGGTGCTGCTCGACTGGGGTCCGCTGCCGGGGTCGTACGCCTGGGTCTTCCCGAAGGGGGACCGGTTGACCGTGGGGGTGATCGCCAGCCGGGGGCACGGGGAGCAGACCCGGCGGTACCTGGCCGACTTCGTGGAACGGCTCGGCCTGACCGGTGTCGAACCCGTACACGACTCCGGTCACCTGACCCGCTGCCGCACCGTCGACTCGCCGCTGTACCAGGGTCGGGTGCTGGTCGCCGGGGACGCGGCCGGGTTGCTGGAACCGTGGAGCCGGGAGGGGATCAGCTTCGCCCTGCGGTCCGGTGCCCTGGCCGGGGTGGCCGCGGCGGCCGGCGACCCCGCCCGGTACGTGACGGGGGTGACCGCCGAACTGCTGCCGGAGATGCGGGCCGGCCGCCGGTTGCTGGCGACGTTCACCCGGCGGCCCTGGGTGTTCCACGGACTGGTCGGCACCCCGCCGGGCTGGCGGATGTTCGCCCGGTTCTGCCTCGGCCAGACCTCGTTCGCGCACACCGTCGACCGGTTGCCGGTCCGGGCCGGCCTCGCCCTGCTCCGCTGACCGCTGCTCGGTCGCTCGGTCGCTCGGTCGCTCGGTCGCTCGGCCGCTCGGCCGCTCGGCCGCTCGGCCGCTCGGCTGCCCGCTGCCCAGGGCGGCGGCGCGGGGGAGCGGTCCGGGTCGGTTCTCAGGTGCGGACCGGGACGCGACCTCGGGCGAAGGCGTCGACCCGGCCCCAGCGGCCGGGGATGTCCAGCAGCTCGATCCGGCCCAGCGTGGTGGGCAGCGCCGGGTCGACCGCGAGGTGCCCCTCGTGCGGTTCCAGGCCGAGCATCGTGCTGATCAGCAGCAGCGGCGCCCCGCTCGACCACGCCTGCGGGCTGCACGACTGGGGGTGCTGGACCGGATAACGGGTCAACTGCCGGTCGTAGCCGGCGATCGCGGTGGGTAGCCGGCCACGGAAGTAACCGGCGGCGTCCAGCACCGCCTCGGCGACCCGGGCGGCCTCCTCCACGAAACCGTACCGGCGCAACCCCCACGCGATGAACGAATTGTCGAACGGCCACACCGTACCCGTGTGATAACCGATCGGGTTGTACCGACCCTCCCCCACCGCCAGAGTCCGGATCCCCCACCCCGAGAACAACCGA
>NZ_JBTIXF010000038.1:0-59803 GCF_055793945.1 Plantactinospora sp. A48
CCCCCCCCCCCCCCCCCCCCCCCCCCCCCCCCCCCCCCCCCCCCCCCCCCCCACCCCCCCCCCCCCCCCCCCCCCCCCGCCCCCCCACCCCCCCCCCCCCCCCCCCCCCCCCCCCCCCCCCCCCCCCCCCCCCCCCCCCCCCCCCACCTGTCGTACTCAGGCCGTTTGCCAGGAAGAGGTATCGCTCGCCGCGTACGCGGCGGCAAGCAGTCGTTGCGCGGTGCGTTGCGTGATGCCCAGCTGCTGAGCGAGCGCGACACCGAGACCACGCCGGTCACGCCCGGTGCGGTCAGCCTCGGCCAGGAGCGCGATGGCGGCGGGAAGCCGAGGGTCGTCGGCGTACGGGTGCGGCTTGCGGGCACCGGTCGTGCCGGGGGTACGGCCGGTGGACTGCCGGCCGGTGCGGGCGTCGGCCACGGCCCACACGGTGCGCCGAAACCACAGACGGCGCACCCGCCCGTCCGGCAGCACCTCAACGCGGTCAGGGTGGTCGTACAGGGTGTCGGGGAGGTTGCGGTAGGAGGCGTAGCCGAGGACCCTGGCCGCTGCGCCGGAGCCGATGAGGTCTTCGGGGTCGCCGCGGCGGTCGACCTTCGTCAGCTCGGCGCGTTTCGCGGCTTGGTGCGCGGCGTGGAATGTCTCGATGTCGTCGAGCCAGAACCACTCGCGGCCGTCGTGCGGGAAGCCTGGAGGGAAGCCGAATCGGGCGCGGTGGCGGTGCCAGTGGTTGACCGTGGAGTAGGCCGCACCGGTGAACGCGGCGACTCCGGCCCGGTCGAGGGCGGTCCGTCCGCCGATCATGAGTCGTCCCACGCCCCCATCCTCCCTCCGGTGGTGGCTCGCTGCCGGCGCCGTGCCGTCGAGGCGGGTACGGCTCGCCGTAGGATCGGCGGCACGCCCCGGCTCGGGTAGAAGCGGCCGTGTGTCCGCAGGCGGCCCGGAGTGGGCGAGGTGGCCGGTCGGGATCGCAACGCGCCCTCGGGCGTGCTCGCCGGCCACCGACCCGCCCGGCTACACCTTCGGGCGCAGCAGTCGCCACGCTACGTCCGCCATCCGGTGCAGTGGCAGAGCAGCGAGCTTCGCCCGGGTAGCGGGTTTCAGCGCGTCGTACACGGTCAGGATCGCGGCGGCGGTCGTCGCGTCCACCACCACCCCGTCGATCTTGCGGAACGCGCCCTTCTTCACCTCGCGCAGCAACTCGATCACGCGGGGGTCACCTGCTGTCGCGTCGTCCGGAAGCGCGTCGATCTCGGCCAGTCCTTCGCAGTCCGGACAGGTCACGAGGTGCGGGTCCTCGGTAATACGGGTCAGCGGCCCGTCGTCGGCTCCGCACACCGGTCCGAGGCGGCGGCGAGCCTTGGCGTGGGTGAAGGCGGGCCGCTCGTGTCGCGACGTGGCGGTCATGGTGCCCCTCCCTCGGTGTCGGGCCAGATGCCGAGCGGGTGGCCGGGGGTGATCTGGCCTCGGCCGGGTGCGAGGGTGTCGAACACCGCGGAGAACCTGTCGTGCAGCTCACCCCGGGTCCGCATCAGGTGTTTGCCTCGGCTGAGCTTCGCGGGCAGGGCGTCGACCACGCGGCGGATCAGCCCGTACAGGTCGCGGGCCTCGATGAGGTCGGCGCACCCCTGACAGGCCGTCCAGCGCTCGCCCCACGCCTGGGTGAGGGCGTGCTCGGTGTCAGTACGGCGCACCCTGGCCGCGTGGTGTCGGGATCGGTAGTCGTTGACGGACACCACTTGCCCGGTGATCCGGCGCGCGTCGGTGACCTGGTTGGCGCATTGGTAGATCCAGGCGGCCTCGGGCGTGGAGCAGAAGTCGCACTCGATGATCGGATCGGGGACGTCGGTGATGGGTGCGGGCTCGGGGCGGTGGTCGCTGTGCTGGCCGCGTTGTTCGGCCGCGTGGAGGTACCCGACGATGAGGCCGAGGTCGTTGTATCGGATGTTGAGTCCTCGACGGCAGCGGCGGCAGTAGAGCGGCTCCTGCCCCGGCGCCATGCTCGTATCGAGCGCTGCCGCCTCGGGCGGACGGGCGAATTCCTCGGGGTGCGGGAAGTGCGGTGGCATTACTGGTCGCCTCCGTCCTGAGTAGTGGTGTGCGGCCGGGCGGGATCGGCGGGGTCGAGGGTCAGCCCGAGGCGCAGGCGGGCGAGGTCGACGAGCCGCCGCAGCAGGCTCGCTGTTCCGCTGCTGAGGTCGGCGTCGAAGTCGTGGGCGATGCGGCAGGCGTCCCGCAGGCCCACGCACGCGGTGGTGAACGCGGCCTCCAGAGCGGCCCGGTCGTCGGCACGGGTGCACCACACGACGTGATCGGCCGGGTAGGTGCGCTCGGTCCCGTCCGGGAATCGCAGGGTGTAGCGGAGGGCGTAGGTGGTGTGCGGGGTGGAGTAAGCAACGTCGGTGACGGTGCCGAGGCGGTACTCGGTGGCGTTGGACGGCGTGATCACTCGGGCGGTGTCGCCGACCTCCATGGATCGGTACATCGGTACTCCGTTCATCAGAGTTGAGGGGCTAGCGGGTGGGGTGGTCGGTCTCGCCGCCGCCATTGATCTCGAACGCGATGAGGCGGTCGTCGGTCTCGGTGGTGTCGGCGTGCAGGTAGAGGTCGGCGGTGCGGCGTTTGACGCCGATGGAGACTCCGTGCACGTCGAGCACCACGTACGCGGTGCGATCCCCGGCGATGGCGTCGCCGGGGTAGACGCGCAGGTTGAGAAGGGTCAGCACCTCGGCGCACACGGGGTCGACCAGGCCGAGCGCGGCGAGCGCGCCCGCGAGCTGCGGGCCACCGAGGGTGTGTTGCCCGTCGCCGATGCCGTCGGTGTTCTCCGAGGTCGTCATGCCGGCGTCCCTCCGCCGCTGGCCGGCTCGTCGCCGGCGGCCGGATTGGGCGGGAAGACGCCGAGGATGCTGCTGAGGGTGCTGCCGGCCTGCTCGTCAGTGATGGCGGCGCAGGCGATCAGGGCGACTCCGGCGGCGAGGGCCTGGGCCGGGGTGTATCGGACGCGTACGGTGCGGGTGCTGCCGGTGGTGGTGGCGCGGACCTCGACGCAACCTCGCTGCCAGGTGGCGACGGGCAGCTCGGCGTCCGGTACAGCCGTGACGGTCCCGCGAAGTGCCTCGCGCAACGCGGCGCGTAGGTACTCGCGTCGGCGGGCGGCGATGGCCTCCCACTCCGACGCCTTCCTCGTGTGTGTGGTCTGGTCGTCGCCCGTGGTGGAGGCGGCGCGGGCGTGGAAGCGTTCGGCGTTGCCGGTCGCGTGGGCGAACTCGGCCGCGAGGTCGAACAGTCGTTCTGGATTCATGCGGATACTCCGTGGCGAGTCAGAGAGGCGTCGCCGGGTGTGGGGGGGGGGGGGGGGGGGGGGGGAGGGGGTGGGAGAGGGAGGGAGGGGGGGGGGGGGGGGGGGGGGGGGGGGGGGGGGGGGGGGGGGGGGGGGGGGGGCGTGTGGGTGTTGTTGGGGGTCATTTGGGGGGGGGGGAGGTGGTCATTGCTTTTTTTGTCTGGTTGCGCTGATCCCCCGCCCCCCCCCCCGCCACGTCGCGGCGGTCAGGGATGGTCGGCGGGCGGTCCGGCGGCATCGGGCGGGTTCGCCGGTTGCCGAACGGTGCCGTTGGGGGCGAACGGCGGTGCGGCCTTCACGTGCGGTAGTCCGGAATCCAGCTGACCGGTCCGGTCGAGCACGACCGCCCCGGTGGCGGTCAGGTGCGCGCCCACGGCGAGGGCCTGCTCGGCGGTGAGTAGCACGACGAGGCGGCGGGCCGAGGGGTCATGCACGTGCAGCTCGACCTGACCGTCAGGCAGTGGTCGGACCGGTTGGAAGCGCTCGACCTGCGCCGCGCCGGGCAGTCCCACACGGAGGGCTTTGACCAGCGCCCACCACTGCTCGTTGACGAGCGTCTCCCACCACTGGGCGCGGCTGGTCAGGATGGAATGCTCGTCCTTGCTGGTCGAGTGTTCGGCCATCGCGCGGGCGACCTCGGCCTGCGCGAAGTTGGCGCACACCTGGTTGACCAGGGAGATCATTGCCTCCACGGTGGGCGCCGGTGCGGGCGGTGACACCACGACGGGCTCAGCCTGGACCTTCGCGGTACCGGTGGCGCAGTGCGCGCCAGTGCCCGAGCCAGCCGAGGTCTTCTTCCGACCCCGGAACCAATGCCGGCCCACCTCAGACCGCCAACAGTTCGAACGCGCGGGCCTTCAGGTCCGCACCGGCACCGGTCAGCGCCCGCGTCGCGCGGACGAGGTCGGTCTTGGCGGGGGCGAAGTGGTCCACGTACTCGGTGATGGCCTGGTACCCGGCCCACCGGGTGCCCTTGATCGCCTTCTGCGTGTCCGCGTCCCGGATCAGGTACCGAAGCGTGTTCGTACGCTGTTTGGCGTTGCTGCGCGCGGTGTCGGAGGCGTCGTCGGCGAGGGGCCACACCTGCGCGACGACCTTCTCGAACTCGCCCATGGTCAACGACTCGTTGATCATCTTCTCGGCTTCGGTTTCGAAGTCGCGGAACGCCTTCCACATCAGCCCGAGGGCCTGCCGCGCCTCGGAAATCTTGCTGGTCACGTTCGAGGTGTGCCGGAACGTGTAGGAACTGACCGACCGCCGATACGCGAGGGCCTGCGTGTTCGCGCACACGATCCGCACCGGCGTGGCATCCAGGCGCAGCGAGGCGGTCCCGTCGTGGGAGGTGGTGGCCGCGAGATAGAGATCCAGGTCGTCCACTCCGGCGATCTGCATGGCCGTGGGCAGCTTCATGGTCACGAACACCGACCGGCCCTTGCGCATCGAGCCGGCGGTTTCGAAGTGCGCACCGGAGGCGTCGACCAGGAGGTTGAGCGTCTCGGCTACCTGCTCGTTCTGGACCACGCTGTAGTCCTCGCCGACCACCCCGAGGTACTCGGTGACGCCCGTGGCGGGGTTGGTGCGGACGGTCATGTACTTGTCGGGGCAGTCGACCTTCGTCACGCCCCGCTCGGTGATCTCGATGCCCTGAAGGGCGATCTTGCGGACCTCCCAGCCGCCGAGCCACGCCTTGCTCATGACCTCCTGCGCGGTCATGCACGCCTCGGCGACGGTGCCGAGCTGATGCCAGGCGGACAGCCGCGCGGAGGCGAACGCGGTCTGCCCGTTCGCGAGAGTTTCGAGTTCGTGTGCCACGGTGGCACCCCTTCCGGATCGTGGTGTCTTGGCGGGCGGCGTGGCCGGGGGTCGCAATCCCCCGGCCGCGCCGTCACAAACAATCTTTCCTACCTCCACCGGCCGATCAAGACGATCGGTTCGAGTCGATCGAGGTTTCTGCGGCGAATCTGGCGCCCGCCGCCGGGCGTGGCCTACCGGGTGACGGTGGCTGACCGTAGGCGCCCGTCCGGGCCGTACGCGTACGCGCGGACGGTTTTGAACGGGGCCGGCAGGTACACGGCGAACCCGTGTTCGGGGATGAACCGGGTGCGGTAGTCGCGGGTGATCCCCAACAGGTACCGGTCGGGTTTGTCGCCGTGCGACCCCGGCGGGATGATGCCCGCCCCCGGACGGTCGGCACGGGCGCGGCGGTGCCGACCGAGCGCCAGATGCGGACACAACGACAGGGCGGCGCTCATGCACTCGGGATGCCCCGGCGGGTCCGCGTAGCGCATCAACTCAGCGGCCCGAGGCCCACCGAGGAACGCTACTGGGGGTAGGAAATATCAGCAGCGTGCACTATTCGTGGCCGGTAGCCTGGCTCGGTGATCGACAGCGAGGGGATGTTCCTCGGCGCGGAGGCGGCGAGGCGGCTTGCTGAGCAACGCCGCGTTGAGTTGGAGCCTGGTTTGACGGCAACGGAACTTGGCCGTGTAGAGGAGCGGTTCGGGTTCGAGTTCGCCGATGATCACCGGGCGTTCCTCTCGGCCGGTCTGCCGGTGGGCCGAGGCTGGCCGGACTGGCGTGACGGCGAGGTCGAGCAACTCCGTGATCGTCTCGCCTGGCCGGTAGAGGGCGTGTTGTTCGATGTCGAACACAACGCGTTCTGGCATGAGGAGTGGGGAGTCCGGCCAGCCGATCGTGGTGAGGCGCTCGCAGTGGCGGGCAAGCGGCTACTCTCTGTGCCGCAGATGATCCCGGTGTATTCGCATCGCTATTTGCCGGCCGGGCGCGGAACGTTCGACCATCCTGTCTTGTCTATGTATCAGACGGACATCATCTTCTACGGCGTCAACCTGGTGGACTACATCCATCAGGAGTTCGGCGCCGGCGAGGGCCTCGATCGAAACGATCCGCGCTGGCAGCCGCACGCGACGGTACCGTTCTGGCGGGAGCTGGTCGGGTGAAGGTCGATGGTTGAGTTCCGCGGTGACGCCGATGACCCCCGGTATGACGGATGGTCGTACCTCGGCGACAGGTACCGCTGTCCGCTGGCCGACGACGAGCTGACCTGTCATCACCGCGCTGACCAATTGCTGACCGAGCTGCGTGAAGCAGAGTTGCGGCAGATGGTGGACGAGGGACACCGGTGTGCGTTTGTCCGGTTGATGGAGCTGCTGGTCGAGGCCGGACGGGTGGCGGATCTGCGTGAGATGGCGCTGGCCGGTGATGACCGCGCCGGGGTGACGTTGGCGGAGTACTGGGTGCGTCGGGGTGACGAGGCGGCGCTGCGTCTGGAGACAGTTGTCCTGCCTCGCACCGGGCTGTGGCTGGCCGACTTGCTGAAGGAGCGCGACAGGAAGTGTGAGGCCGTGGAGGTGTTGACCGCGCTGGCCGCCGACGTCGGCGCGGACGAGGGTCACCGCCAGGAGGCTCGGGGCATGCTGCGACGCTGGTCGAGGCAGGATGAGGCGTGATGCCCGCGTCAGCGCTGGCCAACACCGTCCGCGCGGCGTGGCAGCGGCGGTGGCCGCAGTGTCCTGCGCTCGCGCACCAGCTACGGGGATGCTATCCCGAGCGGTGGGTGCGCTTCCACAGCCTCCCCGGGTCGAAGCGGTATGCCGACGACGCCGACGAGTACGGGATCATTCTCGATCGCCACAACACGGTGTTGACCGAGCTGTCACCCGGCGACTCGCTGATCGTCATCACCTGCGACTGGACCGGCAAGAACGACCCTCCGGCGCAGCGCTCCCCGTTGCTGGCGCGGCTCGACCCGGATGGCGTGTACTGGGCCACGGTCCAGCCGGATCCGGACGATGAACCCGACTTCCAGGTGTATTGGCATCTGTTCGCCAGTCGTCGGACTTGGCAGCCGGGCGTCCTGGACGATTTGCTTCGCGCGGTGGCGGACGACGAGCTGAGCAATGTGATCATCGGCCCGTCGGACCTGCGGTGGCTCTATCACCCGTACGACGGTGGTGCCGACGTGGTCCTTCCAAGCCCGGCCGACCGAGATGAGCTGCGGAGGCGGCATCCTCAGTGGCTGTCCGGGCATCCGGCCGGACTGTGACGCCCGACCTTGCGGGTTGAGGAGTAACGACTCGGGTCTGCCGTCAACCGGCCCACGGGCTCGGTCCTTGCCTGATCACCACCAGATCTACTCGCTCGGGCGCTGGCCACATTTCCACGCAGTAGCGGAAGTAATCACCGGGCTCGTCCGGATTCCCGTCTACCTCTGGCGGGTCAGACGGTACGTATGACACACGCACGCGATATCGGCCGGCCGAGATATTGACGCGATGCTCGGGTCCGGGGTCTTCGAAGCAGCCGTGAACGGATAATGCCCCCGTGGGGATCTGCAGGTCCGCCTCGACGATGTGTTCTGCTTGTGGCAGCTCCGGTGGGGGCGCCTCATGCAGTTGAAGGCTTGTCTCGACGAAGTCGCTGCGAGCCGTGCCGACCGAGATCGAGTGCGGCTCCACACCAATGCGGTGTAGTTGGACCGCTTCGTGGGTCCATCCTGCCGGGGCGCGATCCGGATCCATCGCGCCACCGGAGCGCATCTCCTGGTCGTGGGCTTCGACATCCTGCAGATAGAACTGCCCGTGGTCAGCGAATACCACGGCAAGCCTCGTTTCGGACACCGCCGAAGCCTACGACAGGCTGCGGCTGCCGTGCTTCGCCCGCCGGTCGATGTCCTGCGGCGACAGCCTCTCATCGTTCCGGCGAGGCGGGTTGAGGTGGTGGTGTTGATCGTGGTGAAGTCTACGTGCGACTCGCCGCCGGTCGGGTTGGGGTGGATGTTGACCGGCGGGATGGGTAGGCCGCACCGCCCGTCGTACGGGCGCGCGGCCAGCGAGGGCGGGATGTCTGGCACGTCGGCGGGCGGACGGGTCATGCCGGGTCGCCCGGGTGGCCGGGGCGCGTGTCGTTGATGACGCGGCCGGGGTTGCCCACCCGCACCAGGTACGCCATGCGTTCCCATTCCGTCGCGCTCAGCGTGTAGACCTGTGCGGCGAGCCCCGCGGTTTCCATCACGGCGTGATGGAGGCCGGCGCTGTCGGGGTTGTCGAACAGGGTCACCATGTCGGCTCCGGCGACCACGTACACGCGGGGATCATCAGCAGGTAGGGACAGCGGGGCGGTACGGCGGTGTTCGGCCAGCCATCGGCCGACCACCTCAGCCGGGTCGCCGGTCAGGGTGCCGATGTCATAGCCCTCGCCATCGAGCCAATCGAGGTGATCGATGACAGTCCAATCAGGATGGACGAGCCACGATTGCCGTACGGCCTGCCACATGGTCAGGCGTGCCGGAACACCGACCGGGTTGGCCGGTTGTGAGCCGTTCGGGCCGGGCACCGGGCATAGCGGGGTGCCGTCGTGGTGGGACGCGGCCGGACGCGGGACGAATCCGTTCAGGGGCCAGTCACGCGGCGGCATGGGTCGGGCCGGTTCCTTGCATTCGGGGCAACGTAGCGACCCCGGCACGGGCGTCGGGCCGTGGGCGTCGTGGTCGGGGTGGCCGTGGTCGGGGTGGCCGTGGGGGGCGGTCATTGTCCGTTCCTTCCGTGTGCTTGTGGGTGGGCGTGCGGGTGCCGGGGCCGGGCGTGGTGCCCGGCCCCGGCGGGACGGTCGGTCAGACCGCTACCGGCGCGGTGCCGGCCTCGTCGGCGGTGGCCTCGTCGGTGCCGGCGTCGTCACCGGCGGACGGGGCGGTGTCGGTGAGCCGCGGGGTCATGAACGCGCGGACCTCGGCAGTCGGGGCGGGCGGGTTGTCCGCGAGGGCGTAGGTTTCCGGGGCCTCGCGGGTCATGATCAGCACGCCGAATCCGGCGAGCTTTTCCATGGCGTTGCGGACCGCGCCGGGGCTCCGTCCGCCGATCTCACGCGCGACGGTGCCGGGGGTCACGTCGTGGCCGGTGCCGAGGTTGCGCATGAACGCCTCGACCCGGTGCCGCAACTCGTTCTTAGCCAGCTTCACCGATCCGTCGCTGTTGATCTCACCGGTGGTGCGGCCGGTGCCGGTGGTGCGCCGGGCCGAGGGGCGGCGGATCTTGCGGACGTGTCCGCACGTCGGGCACGTGGTGTGCGTCGGGGCGTTGGCCGGGTCCACCGTGGCGAGGTCACCGTCCCCGATGATCCACAACTCGTTACCGTCCTCGTCAACCGGCAGTCGCCGGGCGGCCCCGGCAACCTCCATCGCGGCGAGGATCGTGTCACCCATCGCGACCGACAGACCGCTCTCGTTGATCGCCGCGTCTGCGGTGATGCCGTCCGGGTGCCCGCCCAACACACCGGCCATGATCAGCACCTTCAGGTCAGGCTGACGCGGGCCCACCGGCACCCCCGACACCGGCGCACCGGACACGGGGGCCTCCGGCAGCGCGGACTCGTCCGCCCCGCCGCCCCCGTTCGCCTCGTCGGCGGGGGTCGCCTCGTCGGTCGCGTCCGGGGTCGCGTCGGCGTCGTCATCGGAGGTCGCCTCGTCGGTGGTGGCCGGGGTCGCGTCGGTGGCGTCGTGGGCCGGGGTCGCCTCGTCGGTGGTGGCCGGGGTCGCGTCGGCGGCGTCGTCGCCCGGGGTCGCCTCGTCGGTGGTGGCGGGGTGCCAGATGTCGGCGCTCTTGCGGTTGCCGTTGGTCGGGCCGGGGGTGCGGGTGGCGGTGCCGTCGGCCTCCATCGCGGCGAGGGCCTTGGAGGCGGTGGACTGACCCACCCCGGCCTCGGCGGCGAGGTCCCGGACGGTGATGCCGTCGGGGTGGTTGGCGAGGGTTCGGGCGACGGTGGCGGCGGTCGTGGTCGGGGCGGTGGTGGCGTTGGTGGACATGGCGAATAAACCTCCGTGCAATAGGGGTCGGCAATAGCGATTCCGCGTGCGCGGGGTGCGCATTGTTTGCGGTTTCGCCGGGGCGGTTTTTGTTGCCCACGTCCATGGACCCTCTGCACGCGACGATTGTCAACCCCGTTGCCCAAGACTCTTTACGGGGACCACCCCAGCGCCGCTTCCGGTCTCGATTCAGGAACCGCTACCGCCGCCCGAAACGCCATTTGACGACCCCACGTCCGACGCTGCGACACGTTCGACGCGGCTCCCTGGTTGCTGCATAGGGTCGGCGGTACGGGGGCCGCTCACACCGTCTTACGGGGTCACGGTTTCCGGGTCGAAACGACTACGCCGCGCCCGGCGGACCGGACGCGCGGCGCTCACGGTAACCCCTTGCGGACTTCTTGGAATGTGCGGGAAATCACTTCACGAATTTACAGGGATACACCTTTCCCGCGCATGAAAGGAACGGGGTCGACGGCATTGTTCTCCGTGGCGGGAAAGCCTTCGTGGATCTCGTAGTGCAAATGGGGGCCGGAGGAGTTTCCGGAACTGCCGACGTAGCCGATAGGCTGCCCCGCTATCACCGTCTGCCCTACTCGGACCATCGGTTGTCGCACCATGTGGCAGTACCGCGAAACGATGTCGCCCGCGTGGCGGATCTCGAGGTACCAGCCGCAGCCGCCGAGGCCGGGGTAGCCGTCACGGTCGCAGGGCATCGGCCCGCCGGTAGCGTCCCATGACTCACCGCCGATGTTGCACCGCACGCGCACCACCACACCGCCGGACGCGGCCCGGATGACGGTGCCTCTCCCGGCCATGATGTCGACCCCATCGTGGCCCGGCCGGTCGCCGGTGCGGAAGCCGGAACCGGCCGTGCCCGCCACCGGGCGGGTCCACCCGGAGGCACTGATCGGCGCCCCGTCACACATGGGCAGTGTTCCGCCGGTGTACGCCGCGACGATCTCGGTAGCTCGTGCCTCGTGTCGGGCGTAGGTGTCCGGATACGCCGACCGTTGCACCCGCTGTGCCGCGTCGGTGAGCGGTAGCCGTTCCCACCCGGGGACCCGCAACAGTGCCTCGTAGAATTTCCCGGCGGTGTAGTCGGGGTTCATGATCTGTTCCGGGGTGCCCCATCCTTGCGACGGTCGCTGTTGGAACAGTCCCAACGAGTCATGATCGTTGTTCGGGCCGAGGTCACCGTGGTTGATCAACGAGGATTCCTGCAGGGCAGTGGCGACCGCGACCACCCACCCGCGCACCGGTACCCGCATCCGCTCACCCACGGCCACGATCACCGAGGCGTTACGGGCCTGCTCCGCCGACAACCCCGCCGGGGTGGCACCCGGCACGGTGACCGCGCCGACGCAACTACCCCCGCCACCGCCACCGCCGAATACCGAGGAGACGACCCCGGCGGTAGCGGCGGTGAGCAACAGCAGCAATCCGACGGCCCCGGCCGTGACCCAGACCGCTACTCGTCCCACGGCGCGCCACCGTTCCCGCCCGGTGCGGGTAGGTCGGCCAGACTCACCCGGTCGCGGTGCCCGACGATGCGCCACACCGGGCCCGCCGGGCCGCCGTGCGCGGCGGCATGGTCGGCGGCGGCGGTTGCCACGGTGACCCCGTCCGGCAGCCCGCCCCGCCGGAGGTGGGCGTGCAGGTTGGCCTCCCGGGCGGCGGTGGGTAGCCAGAACAGCACCGGATACGCCCGGTGGGGCGGTAGTGCGGCGTAGCCGGCCAGCTTCCCGACCACGCGGGACAGGGTTTCGGTACCGAGGTCGGCCTCCAGCCAGAACGGCACCGCCCGCCCGTGGTCGGCCCACACACCGTGACCGTCGGGCCGCACGATGGCGCCGACTGCTTCCCGGCAGCGGGCCTCGTTCCACCACCGCGCCAACCGGCCGCCGTGAGTGCGGGCGTGTCCGGTCAGCGCAGCGAAGAATCCGTTCACGGTCAGCAGGTGCGCCAGGGTCGGGGACATGGCGAGTCGGGCCGTGGCGTCGCGTACGGCGGCGGGGCGGGGCAGCGTGTCACCGCGTCCGGCCGCCACGATGGCCGCGCCGACCGGGCCGAGGGTCCACCGCCACGCTTGCGAGCCGGGGCGTTGGTAGTGGCGGAACCGGTCGAGGATGTCGCGGGACAGCAGGGTGTTGAGCCGGGCGCGGGCGCGGCCGACGGAGCCGAACGTGAGGTCGACGAGCTGGTCGGTGGTGAAGGTCTTGTGTTGGTCGAGCAGGTCGAGCAGGAGCCGGTCACGGGGGGTGAGCCGGGTGAGTTCGCCGGCTACGACGGATGCCGTCAGGCGGGCACCGAACGGGGCGGATCGTGAAGTGCTGGTAGGAGTGATATTTCTTATCAGTCGGTTCCGGTCCACCAGTCCTCCTCAACGTGCGTGACGTGCGCGTATGACGTGTTCAAGGGGGCAGGTTCTAACGAGCGTTCGGATTCGTTAGATCGCTCGTTAGATCGCTCGTTTGACGGCTCGTTAGACGCCTCGTTAGACCGCTCGCCCTGCATCGCGAAGGTGTTGCGGAAGACCAGCTCCGGAACCGGGCCCTCGGTCGACGTGTCCTCGTCGGTGCTGGCGGCAGCGGTCACCGCGGTGCCGAGCAGCTTCCTGCGCTCGGCATGGGACAGGCCGGTGTGCTCCCGTGCCGCCTCACGCAGTTCGGTGGACCTGTGCTTGATCGGGGGTGGGGGTGGTTCGGTGTCGGCGGTGACTGGTGGTACCACCCGGCCGTGGGCGACCGGCCGGAGGACGATTTCGTAGCCGCCGAGGCGGATCAGGTCCCCGTCGTCCAGGTACGGGCGTAGGTGGCGGGCTTGGTCGATGGCGTCGCGGGGTGCGAGGGCGGCATACACCTTGTTGCGGGCGTTGGCGTCGATCGCCTCCACCATCTCCCCGGACAACTGGCCCAGGTACTGATGGGCTAGGACGAACGAGGTGCGCAGGCCGCGGGCTTCGGCGAGGGCGTCATCGATACCGATGGGCAGGTGCAGGAAGTTGTGGCACTCGTCGAGGACGATCATGGCGTCCGGCCGCTGGTTCTCCGGGATGCGGGCGCGGGCGGTGGTGGCCTGCCACAACCCGGCCAGCAGCAGCGACCCGATCAGCCGAGTGCCGTCCTCGCCAATGACTCCTTTGGGGAGCCGGGCCAGGAGCACGCCGCCGTCGAGGATGTCGGCGAAGGAGAACGTCGTGGCGGGCACGCCGAACAGTGAGTTCGCCATCGGATGCGCGAGTACCAGCCGCAGCCGCGACAGCAGCGGCGCGATCAGGCCAGCACGTTGCCCGGCGGGTAGGCCGTCGAAGCCTTCCCAGAACTCGGCCAGGGTGGTGCCCTCCCACGCGTTCAAACCCCGGACGACGGCCGTGACCCGCTCAGCGCGCCACTTCGCGTCGGACAACAGCCGCGGCAACTGGGCAAGGGTCGAACCTTCCAGATGGGCGAGGGTGAGTAGGGCGTGGTAGCAGATGTCGGCCGAGCGGTGGCCCCACCAGCGCGCCCACACCTTCGACATCACCGCGGTCACGTTGGCCGCTACGTCGTGTGGGGTGCCGCCGTGCACAGCTGGGTCAAGCAGGTTGATCGCCGGTGGCGCGTGCCGCTCGTCCGGGTCGATCAGCACGAGGCGGTCCCCGGCCGCGGTGGGCATCCGGTCCAGCAGGTCTCGGATGAGGTCGCCCTTGGCCGGGTCGAACGCGGCCACACCCCGGCCCGCCTCGACGTCATCGAGGATGATGTTCATCAGCAGGGTGGTCTTGCCGGTGCCGGTCGGCCCCAGACAGTGGACGTGGTACCGGCAGTCCGGCAGTGAGATCCCGACGCGCATCTTCGGGCCGGCGTTGGCGACGCCGATGACCTTGCCGCCCAGGCCATGCCGCTGATCGAGCGGCACCAGGTTGAGCCTGCGGCCCTCCGGACGGGATTTCGACATGACAGCCCTGGATTCGATCTTGTTCACGGTGTGCTCCAGATGGTCGGCGGTTCGTCGTGCTCGTCGCGCCACTGCGACAGGGCTCGTGGGTCGGCGAGCGGCCGGCGGCGCGGTGCCGGGGCGGCGCGGAAGATCTCGCGGGTGGCAGGCCGACGCCGTGACGCCGCGCCGGGTAGGCCGTAGGCGGCAGGTTCGGCGGGTAGCCCGGCGAGGGCTGCGGCTTCCGCGACGGAGACAAGGCACATCCGGCCCTCGGGCACCCACCGGTCGGCCGCCGCGACCGCGCCGGAACGTAGCCGGCGGCGGGTGAAGTGCGCCGACAGCAGCCCGAACCCGGAGCTGACGTCGGCCGCCGCCGCGACGGCGGCGGCCTTCGTGGGGCCAGCGGCCACCGCGTGTACGGCGACGAGCAGGTGTGGTGCGTCGGCGTACTTCGCCCGCGCTTGCCGGGCCAACTCGGCGGTGTACGGGTCGGTCGGGTTGGTGCGTCGCCTCGTGCTGGATGGGCCGGGGGCGACGATGTTCAGGACGCCGAGGATCAGCGCTCGCAGCCCATCGGCGAGCAGCCCGGCGGCGCGGGCGGTCCCTCGGGTGCGGCGGGCGCGTTGTGGGTTGGTCATCGCGCGGCGTAGCAGCCGCAGGCGGTGCGCTGGTGCCCGGCCGAGGTGGACTTGCAGGAGCGCGCCGCCGGTGCGCCCGGCCGAGGCGAGCCCGCCGTAGACGGCGCGTAGCTGGTCGTCCTCGGGGGCGCCCGCGTCTACGCCCCGGCGCGCTGGTGGGGACGCGTCTTCGACCAGGGGCAGCCATTCCGGGTGGGTGGGCCAGACCGCGAGGGCGGCCACGGCCCCGGTCGTCGGGACGGCCGGTGGGGTGGTCTGTTCGGCGCGGACGCCGGGCCAGCCGCGTTGCAGCAGCCGTACGACGGCGGTCGGGTTGACCCCTGGTGGCAGCCACAGCCCGCAGCGCATCCCGTCCGGGTCGGCGGCGACCTCCCAGACGAGGCGGGGCGGGCGCAGCGCCCAGCGGCGCGGCGCGGGCAACACCGTGGCCAACAGCCGCCACACGCCGATGGTCGCGCCTGGAGTGGCGGTCACCGGTGGGGTGATCTCCAGCCACCGTGCTCCGGCGGCGTGCCGCCGCCACACCCGCCGACGCCACACCATCCACCCGAGCCGCAAGATGACGAGCGCCGCCAGGGCGGCGAGGAGCATCGGCCACCTGTCACGGACGAAATGCCACACGGCGTCGGTGGCGTCGTCGCCCCAAGAACCACACAGCAGCTCGCCCACAACCGAGTCGGGCACGCCGCCCTGACCAGGCACACACCCGGTGGGCTCCGGAGGCGGGGATGGGGACAGGGCAGGGATGGGAACCATCGGGGACTCCGATCGGCGGTGGTGGAGGGAGGCTCGTGGGCCGGGTCAGCGGCGGCGGGCAGGCTGGCCGGCGACCGGGCCGGTGATGATCAACTCGTGCTCGGTGGCGGCGGCGTGGCTGTGGAAGGCCACCCGCGCCGACCCGGCCGTGAGGAGCGCGTCTCCGCGTTGGCAGGACAGCAGGAATGCCCGTTCGCCGTCGGTGAGCCCGAACGCCTCGGTCACGGCGTCGATGGCCTGCGGTGCCTGCCGTAGTAGCACTTGGGTGGCGGCGTTGGAGACGACGGCGCGGCCGGTTTTGGTGGCGAGCACGTCGGCGGCGTCTTGGGTGACGACGGTCAGGCCGACGCCGTACTTGCGGGCGGACTTGG
Organism: Plantactinospora sp. A48; assembly: GCF_055793945.1. Classification (NCBI taxonomy): domain Bacteria; kingdom Bacillati; phylum Actinomycetota; class Actinomycetes; order Micromonosporales; family Micromonosporaceae; genus Plantactinospora; species Plantactinospora sp. A48. The sequence goes on from NZ_JBTIXF010000038.1 coordinate 15,847, forward strand.
CGAGGGTTTCCAGGAACACGCCGCCGCGTCCGCCGGAGAGCAGTTTCCACGCCTCGTCGACCAGCACCATCCGCAGCACATCTGGGCGAGCGCCGGAGGCGGTCGCGCCGCGTACGGTGCGCCAGATCGTGTCCAGGGTGAGCAGCGTGCCGACTGGATGGAGTTGCTCGGGGAGGTCTTTGATGGCGAATACCACGAGGTGCCCTCGGGCGGCGGTGGTGGTGGGTCCGTCGAACAGGCCCTTCATGCTGCCGGCGACGTAGGGGTGCAGGCGGGCGGCGACTCGGCGGCCGGCGTCGTCGGTCGCCTCCAGGGCGGCCATCACGTCGGCCAGCAGCGGCGGCGGTCGCCTCCAGGTGCGCGGGTCGGTGGTGATGCCCTTGGCCCGGTACGCCGCGAGCACTGCCACATCGAGGGAGCGGGCCTCGTCGCCGGGCAGGGGTGCGCTGACGGCGGTGTCACCGCTGCCCATCACGGTCATGAGCGTGTGTATGAATCGTGCCCGGTCGTTGAGGGCGTCGTCGTCACCGGGCGGCAGGTCGAGGGGGTTAATCTTCACCCCTGGTGTGCCGGGGCGGATGACGGTGCCGCCGACGGCGTCGGCCAGTCGCAGGTATTCGTCTTCGGGGTCGATGACGAACGCCTCCGCCCCGAGGCACAGGTTGCGTAGCAGGTCGAGTTTGGCCAGGTACGACTTGCCCTCGCCGGAGCGGGCGAGGATGACGGCGTTGTAGTTGGACTGCGCCCATCTGTCCCAGACGACGACTCCGGCCGAGTGCAGGTTGAGTCCGAACAGCACGCCCATGCCGCTGTCTGCGGCGGTGTCGGGTAGGTCGGGGCTGGTGAACGGAAAGCTCGCGGCGAGGGCGTCGGTGTCGAAGACCCGCCGCTTCATCCCGAGCGCGTCGTAGGCGAGGGGTAGGCCGCTGATCCAGCCCTGCAACTGCCGCCAGGTGACCGGTGCGGTGTCCAGCAGCAGCGAGGATGCGAGGGACCGCACCTCGGCCACTCGCTGGGTGAGGTCGTCGGGGCTGGTGCCGTGGACGGTCAGATACAGGCCGAGGCGGAACAGCCGAGCTTCGCCTCGGGCGACCCGCCCAGCCAGGTCGGCGGCGTCGGCCGCGGCGGCGTCGAGTTCGGGATCGTCGAGGCGGCCCTTGGCCGCGTCCTGCCGGCGGGAGGACTCGAACCGGCCGCGCTGCGTACGCAGCCGGTCGGAGGCCACCGCCGGCGGGACCGGTTCGATGTGGAAGGCGACGTCGACCAGCCCCGGGTAGGACAGGAGCGGCTCAGCCCACCCCGGGCCGACCTCGGCCGGGTAGCCGACAACGGCGAGCGTGGCGCTGTAGCCGTCCCCGACGCGCACGTGTCGGCCGTCGACCTCCACGGCGTCCGGGGAACCGGGCAGGATTGTGGCCGACTCGGGCGCGGGACGCTGCCGTGTCGGTAGCAGTGTGGAGAACAGATTCACAGGTCGTCACCTCCAGCGGGTGTGGCGTAGGGCGTGAGGGGCGGGGCGGTGGGGTCGAGGCTGGCCGCAAGCCGCACCGTGGCCTCGGGGCCATCAAGAACCCGGGCAGGTACCTCGCAGCCGCCGAGGGCGCGCACCGCCTCGGCCGCGTGGCGCGCGGTGTGGTGCGGTCCGCGTCGGCTGCGCACGGCGACGGTGACCTGCCGGTGCAGCAGCTCGCGCCGCGCGGCCAGGTCATCGAGGAACTGGACGTGCGCGCGGGCTGCTTCTTCCAGCGCGGGGTGCGGCAGGCCGGGGGCGGCGGTGAGGAACCGGTCGGCGAGGTAGGTCAGGTCGACGCGCTGCGCCCGTACCACGATCTGCGTCGGGCCGTCGAGGCTGTGCAGCCAGCGGGCGAACCCGGCCACCAGACCGTTCTGCTCCCCGGGGGTTCGTAGCCCGAAGGCCACTGTCGAGGCGGTGACCAGGCCGGTGGTGCCGTCCGCACCGAGATCGATCAACCCCTCCGGAGTGATGTCTTTCGCGGGCAGCCGCAAGGGTGCGGGCAGGGGGAACCGGTCACCTGGCCCGGTGGTGGTGGCGACCCACGCCGGGGCTGGAATGATCGGTCCGTCGGCCGGCACGAGTCGGCGTGGATTGCGGCGGTGCCGCAGGGCCGCCAAGACCCAGGCGTCGAGGCTGATGCCGTCGCGGCGGCCGACCGCGAGTAGGAACGCCCCGGCGGCGACCGGCGTCGCCCCCGCGAGGAACACCAGCGGATGCACGAGTGTCGCCACCGCCGTCCACGCCGCGTACAGCAGCAGGCCCGTGACGGCCAGGATCACTAACTGCCGACCGGACATGCCGAACGCGATCCGATCAGGGCGCTCGATGTCGGCGGGCACCCGAGCCCGCATCGGAGCCTCGTCGCTGTGGCGGCTCATCGTTGATCACCCTTGCGTGTGGACGGCTGACGCCGGGTGGGGATGGACGGCCGAGCCGACGGCGTGGACGGTGGGGACGGCTCGGTGCGGACGGCGGACGAATCCGCCGAGGTCGCGCCAGCAGCCGGGGATGGGCGCGGCGGGGCTGCCGCCGGTCGACCGTCCGGAGACGGCGGGACGGACGGGGCTGGTGGACGGGGCCAGGGCGCGCTGGTGGACGGGGTCCGCCGGGCGGCGGACGGGTTGGTGGTGGGTTGTCCGGTCGGGGTGGCGCGGCGCGCTGCCGTAGGCCGTGATGCCGGGGTCGAGGCTCGTCGTGACCCCCCGACTACCGGCGTGGCCGGTGCTGCGGAGAACACCGGCGTGACCGGGGCAGGTGGCCGGCGCGGAGCGCTCTGTGGCGCCGGTGCGGCGGAGAACGTCACCGCCGGTGCCCCAGCGCCCGGCGTTGCCCTCGGCGTCGTGGTCACCGCGTCGCTGAAGGCGACCCGTGCCGGTGGGATGGTCGAAGCCGGTAGACTCGGCTGGGAAGGGGCTGGGTGGGAGAACTGTACGGCCGGGGCGCCGCCGGACGGTGCTGGCGGTGGGGTGGACGGGGTCGTCGGGTGGCTGAAGGTGGGGGCGGTGTTCGTCCCGGACGGTGCGGGTAGCGGTGTGTGGGTGATCGGGGCGTGGCTGAAGGCCACCGGTCCCGGCGGGGACGGCGGGACGGTAGCCGGCCCCGGATGGGGCGGAAGAGGTGGACGGGGCGGACGGGGACGGGGGCCGCCCGTGGACGGGCGGGGGCCGGGTGGACGAGGTGTCGTGGGTCCGGCGGTCCGGGCCGCACCCGCGCCGCGGAGCAGTCCGGTGGCCGCGCCGAGGGTTTTGATGGTCAGGTAGGTGTGCATGAGCTGGCCGAGCAGTCCTCGGCCGTTGCGTTGTCCGAGGGGGCCGAGGACGAACTGCCGCATCCAGCCGGGCAGTTTGATCAGCAGCCACAGCATGGTCAGGCACACCACGACGCCGAGGAGCCCATCCCCGGTGGAGGGGATACCGAGGACGGTGGGTCCGTCCGGGGTGAGGAACACCTTCACGGTGGCCATCACGACGATGGCCTGACCGAGTTGCAGGCCGAGGCAGGCCACGAACGCCCGCCACCACAGGTGGGCGATGCCTTCGGTGAGGGGGCTGGCGTGGCAGATCAGCGCCGCTGGGGCGATACCGAGCAGGATGACCAGCGCGGCCAGCCGCAGGACGAACGTGAACAGCAGGACCAGGCACATCACGATCACGGCGACGGCCAACAACACCATCAGGAATCCGTTGCCGTGCAGGGCGTTGTCTGCGATCTGCCGGATCGCGGTGGCGGCGGTCGGGCCGTCGACGGTGTCACCGGCGATGGCCACGGTCAGCGCGTTGGCCAGCTCGATGGCCTTCTGCCCGATGATCAGGCTGGCGTTGGCCGCCACCACACCCACCGCGATGCGGGGTAGCAGCTGTTTGAGGCCGTACTGGGTTTGCAGGGTTTCCCGGGCGGTGACCAGGAACCCACCGGCGACGATGAACAGCACCAGGACGCCGTTGGCGGTGACCAGACTGGTCGTCCAGATCGCGGTGACATGCTCGTTACTCGTCAGGTCCGGTGTGGACAGCCACGATGCGCCGAGGGCGTCCATCACCGGCTGCAACGCCTGCTCGGCGGTCCACACAACCAGGTCCACGACGGCTTTGCGGATCTGCCCGCCGACGTCGTACCAGGCCGGGTCATCGACTGTCTGCGGCGAAGCTCCCGACGGCGGGCCGGGCGTCGGCGGCGGCCCAGGTTCGGCGGAGGGCGTGCCGGGTGCGGTGGAGGGCGGCCCGGGTGCCGGGCTCGGCTCGGCGTGCGCCGGCCCGGCCACGGCAAGGACCAGCCCAACGAGGACTACAACGCCGAGCAGCAGCAAGGCCGCGCGGCAAGCCGTACGGCGGGATCGGATCACGAGAAGGTTCATCAGGCCACCCACTCGCCGACGATGGTCACGAACAGCGGCGCCAGCAGGGCGAGGGCGTAGCCGATCGCGGCGGACCGCAGGGCGAGTTTGGCCTTCTCGACCTCACCGGGGTCACCGTTGGCGGCCAGATAGCGCAGCCCGCCGACGGTCAGGAACAGTGTGGCGACGGTGACGAGGATGCCGATCAGCCAGGCCCGGATGTTGTTGGCGACCTCCTCGATCGACTCGGCGGCCAGCACTACCGGGGCAGGCTCGGCCGCCCACGCCGGATGTGGCACGGTGACGAGGACTGCGGTCACCGCGGCGGCACCGAGCAGCATCAGCGCGACGCGGACAGTCCGAGGACGGTATCGGAGCAGGCAGCGGATCAATGGCCGTCCGCGCCTGCCGGCCCCGAGGCGGCGGACCGCCTCGGGGCGCGGAGACGGATGGTGATTCATAGGGTTGGGCACCTCCAGTGCGCACGCCGACGCAGCCCCGCGGCGGGGCGCAGGTGTGCGAGTGGGTTTGGGTGAAGGCGGGACCGGGCGATGCGGGGTGACCTGTGGTGCCGACCGGCGCGGCCGTCCTCCTCACCAGCGATGGCGGTGGGCCGGGGACCGTGCGGGGTGTCAGCGCCGTCAACGGGTCCGGTCGGAACAAGGTCACCTACGCGGAAGAATCCCGCACTAGGGGATTACAAATCCGGGCCCCGGATTGGAAATCCGCAGCCCAGGAAAGCCGCTTACGGACGCTTCCGGGCGGTGGGCGCGTCGAGGGCCACGGTCGCGGTGGCCTCGGTGATGACATCGGCATACGGGTCGGACAGCTCGCCGGACTCGATCGCGGCCGTGAGCCGGGCGACGGCAGCCGTGCGCCGCTTGTAGAGGGTCCAGCGGGCCTGGCCGGTGCGTTCGGCGTAGTCGGTGAGGCTGGCCTCCTCCAGGTAAGTCACGCCGATCAGCTCCGCCTCCTGCACGGTGATGACCCCGGCGGCCACCGCGCGGGCGAGAACGAGATCCGGATGGCCGTACGGGGCCGGTGGCAACACCGAACCCGGCGCGTGGTTCGGCGATCCGGACGAGGCCGGCTCCAGGTCACGCAGCTCGGCGCGGGCCTTCGAAAACGCCGCCGACAGCAGGTTCCCGACCACACCTGGCCTGGTCACATCGATGGTGCCGAGAACGCGGAGGAAATGCTCGACGATGGCGGCCTGCACATCGCCGGTGAACAGCTTCGCCAGCAGGTACGCCTTGAACCGCAATCCCGGCAACGCGACCCCGACCGCACCAGCACGCCACGCCGGATCACCGGTCCGGGCCCGCTGCACCAGCAGCCGCCACACCGCGTCCCGGGCGGCGTAACCGCAGGACGGGTGCATGAGGATCGCCGACAGTTCGGGCAGGGCAATGGCCCGGCGGGGCAAACCGTGGCCGAGGCTGCGGCCGTCCACCGACAGCGGGCTCGGTCCCTGCCCCAACAGGCGGAATCGGTACTCGATGTCGTCGAGCAACGTCTCACCGCGCCGGGAAACGGCCAGGGCGGTGACAGGGGTAGGACGGTCCATGGTGGGGCTCCCTCGTGATGACCGTGTGCCGTCCGGCGGGAGTGCCGGTCGGCGCTGTGCCACCACGCCACCAGGGCCTTTGAACAGATCATGAACACGCATGATCTTGTTCAAGGTGTCTCGACGCGTGTTCAACCCGGCTGCCACCGATGCCCGCCGATGCGCCTCGACGGGAGCCCGCCGACATCCCGGAGCGGGGTGTTCAATCCGTGGTCAGGCTGTTCAAGCGCTCCGCGCCGACCGTGGCCGCTTTCGAGGCAGCAGGTTTGAACACGCCCGCGACGAATCCACCTATTCGGCTCGAGCCGGCGGGCCAAGAGAGGCCACAGGACGTGCCCGGGGCGATCTTGTTCAAAGGGCCGTGGCGTGCTGGGTGGCAGCGGCGACAACCGGCTGAGCCGGCGACCATCGCTGGCGGGCTGGTGTCCGCTTCCTACCCTCGGACGTCCGAGGGCAGGAAGCGTGGGAACCCATGATCGAAAATCGACAGTTGACGGACGGGCAGCGCAGCCGCCTCCGCGGGATGGCGCTGTATCCGTGGGCGCTGTGGAGCTGCCGTGCGTTTCTTGCCGCCCTCGCCTTCGTGGCTGTCGGCGGATCGATGTCAGACGCGGTGCTGGTGCCCGGACTCCTGCTGGTCTTCCTGATCGCCCTGATCCGCGGCGTCGCGGTGAGGCTCGTGTTCAGTCAACTGAGGCAGAGCCTGGGCGTTCATGGATTCGGCGACCAGGTACGCCTCAGCACCGCGATCAACTCGGTCATCTATCGTGACGCGCTGCTGGGCCGTCCCGAGGAAGACTGATCACGGGCCCGCCGCCTGCGCTCCACGCCTCGCCAGACGGGGCAGGGACGGCCGGTGGACCCGCGTCCACCAGGCAGATCGGCCGCATGCGCTTCGTTCCGCCCCTACCCCCGAGGCGGTGAGCCCGGTCCTGTCCAAACACGCGAGGATCTTGTTCCGCCCGGTTAACGATCTTGTTTAACCAGTCCTGGCTCCGTCGCGGTCCTCTACCGGTCAGATGAGGTGAGCGGTAGCACCTCGACGGCCCTGACCTGCGTGTTCAACCCATCGAGGATCTTGTTCAACCGGGCGGCGTCGCGCGACGCACCCGGCTCGGCAGCGAGCCGCGTTTCCAATCCGAGGCCCGGATTTGTAATCCCCTAGTGTCAGCGCTCGTCGGCGGACGTGGCCCACACGCCCATGCCAAAGCCCCGCTCCACCGCCCCCGGTGACCGGCCTCAGCCGGTACCAGTCGGGCTACTCCTGCCCCGCACCCGCGTCCCGCGCACGCCCGATCCGGGAGTCCCGGACTGGCACGGGCTATCCCCGAGCCACCTCGCCTACCTCATCCGCCGCTACACCCACGCCGGTGACGTGGTGCTCGACCTCGACGCGCACCCCGCCGCCATCGCCGCGACCACCTACCTCGACCGGGTACCAGCCCGACTGGTCAACGGCCGTGATGGTCTGCGCGTGCGGCTCCTACCGCCCACGCCCGGACGCCGGAACCACCGCGTGGCGCGCCGGCCCGGTGTGCGCGTCGACCTGATCCTGGCCACGCTCCCGGATGGGGGACAGCGCCTCGCACCAGACGACGCAGCCACAGCGATGACCGCCTGGCGGCCTCTGTTGCGCCCCGGCGGCTTCCTGCTTGTCGCCCTTACCACCACACAGCCTCGGACGGGCGAGTCCAGCCGGCGAGCCACGGTCATCGCCGCCGCCCGCGCCGCCGGCTTCTTCTACCACCAGCACATCCCCGCCGTCCTCGTCCCGCTGCCCGAACACGATCCCCGCACCGCCCCGCAACCTCCCGGCGAGGCCGACGACAGGAGGCGTCTGCTCGCCGGCCGGCATCTTCCGACGTTCCGGGACTTGGTCGTGTTCGGCACCACCGCCACCGCCACAGGTGAGGAGAACGCCCGTGTCTGAGTCCCGTCCGCCGTTCCACACCGGCGACCCCCACGAGTCCGCACCGCCGTACCCCAACAGGTCCAAGCTGGCCGCCCTGCTCGCCGAGGGCTACCTCAGCGCGGTCTGGCTCACCGGCCAACACCCCTCCCGGGACCTACGGCGCGGCCGATACACCCCCGAATCGTTGACCCACCCCGGCAAGATGCTGCCCACCATCGCCCGATACGCCATCCGCACCTACACCCACCCCGGCGAGATCGTGCTCGACCCGATGGCCGGCATCGGCACCACCATCATCGAAGCCATGCACCTCGGTCGACACGGCATCGGCGTCGAGTACGAAGCCGACTGGGTCGCCAAAGCCGCCGGCAACATCCGCCACACCGAACGCGCCGGGGCGCCGGGTCGGGGCGAGATCTACCACGGCGACTCCACCACACTGCCGGCGCTGCTGCCGGCGAGCCTGCACGGGCAGGTTTCCCTGGTGATCACCTCACCGCCGTACGGGTCGTCCACCCACGGCCACGTCCGCACCCCCGGCCCGAGACGCGGCAAAGTCCGCAAGATCCACCACAAATACGGCCGAGCCGACAACCTCGCCTACCGCAGCCCCGCAGAACTGGCAGACGGGTTCACCGCGATCCTCACCGGCTGCCGCCAACTCCTACGACCCGGCGGGCACATCGTCGTCACCGCCCGCCCCTACCGCCGCCACGGCGAACTCATCGACATCCCCGGCATGGTCATCGCCGCCGGCATCAACGCCGGCCTCGAACTCGTCGAGGAATGCATCGCCCTCATCTGCGGCGTCCGCGATGGCGTGATCATCCCGCGGGCCTCGTTCTTCCAGCAGAAGAACACCCGAGACGCCATCGCCGAAGGCGACCCCCAATGGCTCTTGCAGCATGAAGACGTGGTGGTCCTCCGCGCCCCACTGCCACCCCGGCACGACTTCATCCCGAGCGGATCAGCCCACGCGCGTGCGCACGCTGATCGGCTTGACGTCTTCACCCCGTCCCGCGTGGATCGACGTGCGTACCCGGCGCACCCCGCAAACACCAGTCCTAGCGGCGGCGCCATCGATCCCCAGCCCGACCCAGGCCGGGACGTGGAAAGGACATCCGAACCGTGCCCGCCCTACTCACACCCCAGCCCGAGGGACGTACGGCCCGACACCACCGCCGACGGACCGTCCAACCCCCACAGGCCGCACCCGCAACCGGGTTCACCTGTCACGCCGGATCAGCGATGACTACCTCGACCGCCGCCGAATGGCGGCCCGACCCTCTCTTGACCATCGATGATGTTGCGCTCTGGCTGGGCAAGCCGAAGAACACCCTCTACGCCTGGCACAGCCGAGGCAAGGGACCCCGCGCCATCCGGGTCGGCAACACCCTGCGCTACCGGCGCAGCGAGGTCGAACACTGGCTCGACGTCCACACCGACCCGGAGCGGTGACCCATGGCCCGGCCACCCTTGCCTATTGGCACGTTGGGCACCATCCGCACAGAGAAGCTCGGCCCCAACCGGTACTGTGCCCGAGCCCGATACCGCGACCACGACGGCAGAACCCGCGACATCGAGGCGACCGACACCAGCGGCCCCGCCGCCATTCGAGCACTCAAGGTCAAAGCCCGCGACCGTGTCGCTCCCAACGACGACGAGATCACCCGGGAGACCCACGTCAGCGTGCTCGCCGCCCTGTGGCTCGCCGAGATCACCGCAGAGGAACGTCTAACGCCTCAAACCATCGGCAAATACGAAATCAGCGTGCGCGTCTCGATCGTGCCCGCCTTAGGCAACCTCCGCATTCGAGAAGCCGGCGTCGGTCGCCTCGACAAGTTCCTCCGAAAGGTTGCCGAGGACCGACCGACAGCAGCCAGGCTCGCGAAGGTCGCTCTCGCCCAGATGTTCGCCCTGGCCGTACGACGCGGTGCGCTGACAACCAACCCCGTACGCGAAACCAGCCGACTCCGCACGTCGCGCCGCGAGGTGGTCGCGCTGGAAGTCGGGCAACTAGAAGACGTCCGCTCAGCCATCCAGAGGTGGCAGCAGCCCACCCCGGGCAAACCCGGACCTCGGCACACCGGCGATCTGGCCGACATCGTTGACCTCATGCTCGCCACCGGCGCCCGCATCGGCGAAATCCTGGCGCTGCGCTGGGAAGACCTGGACCTCGCAGCCGAACACCCGACGCTCACCATCTGCGGCACGATCATCTACCTGAAGGGCAAAGGCTTCTTCCGGCAGGAGTGGACCAAGTCCGACGCCGGCTTCCGAAAGGTCGTTCTGCCTCGGTTCGCCGTCGGAATGCTGATAGCACGCAAGCTCAACGCCGCCGACAACCCCCACGATGCGATCTTCGCCTCCCGGCGCGGCACCTGGCTGTCCCCACAGAACGTCCGCCGCCAGTGGCGGCAAGCCCGCTCCGACGCCGGCCTCGAATGGGTCACCCCGCACACTTTCCGCAAGACCGTGGCCACCCTCATCGACAAGGAAGCTGACGCCAAGCGTGCCGCAGCCCAGCTCGGACACGCCACCGAGCAGGTCACCAACAGGCACTACATCGTCAAGCCAGCGCTCGCCCCAGACAGCTCCAGCATCCTCGAACAGCTCGGCGCCGGTCAGACGCGGATCGACCCTGAGCGCCGCCACAACGACCCAGGCATGGCCGGATAGACGGGCGGGGACGCCAGCGGGCGCACCTATGAGGCGGGCTGGTCGCAATCCGGTCGCCCAAGGGTGCTACCGGAAGAATCTCGGAGGACGATTCCTAATCACATAGATAGATTCTGACGTCCATGGCAGTCTTTCTGCTGGTCAGATCGGTGTGTCAGTACCTCGGCGGCGGGGACCGAATCTGCCGACAAGTGTTCGGCGAAGGCGTAATCGATCGCGTAGACGGGACGGCGACGCCATCATTGGCACGGCGCAGGCCAGGTTACCCCCCCTGGGTAGCGCCCCCTCCTTGTCCACTATCGCGCACCGCAACGACTCACTGGTCACACCCTTTGCAGTTATCAGGTCCACGTCGCTCAGGGTTGCGTGGGTCAGGTCCGCCTCGGTCAGGTCCGCCTCGGTCAAATTTGTGCCGCCCAGGTATGCGTAGGTCAGATCCGCGTCGGTCAGGCTCGCGTGGGTTAGGTCCGTGTAGTCCAGGGTCGCCTTGGTCAGGGTCGCGTTGGTCAGGGTCGCGTGGATCAGGGTCGTGCCGATCAGATCCGCGCGGGTCAGGTTCGCGTTGACTAGATCCGCGCGGGTCAGGTTCGCGTGGGTCAGGTTCACCCCGGTCAAGTCCGCGTGCTCCAGGTTTGTGTAGGTCAGGGTCGCGTTGGTCAGGGTCGTATTCGTCAGGTTCGCATTCGTTAAGGTCGCATTGGTTAGGTCCGTTTTGTCTAGGTTCGCGGAGGTCAGGTCCGAGCCGGTCAGGTTAGTGTCGGATAGGTCTGCGCCGATCAAATCCACACCGGTCAGATCGCTGTGGCTGAGATTGAGGTGCGGATGGCGTCGATCAGCGCTGTCGTGGGTGACGTCGCGGCGGCCTAACACGGTCACGGCTGCCTGGATATCGACTGGCGGACGAGGCAGGGCCGTAGGGGCACGGTTGGCTGCCGAGACGGGGATGACCCGCCTCGGTGCGGGGGAGTGAACCCGGACGAACGCGGCGAGGATATCGAGGACGGCGGGCTGGTCCCCGGCGGAGTCGCGCATGATGCGTTCCAAGGCCAAGATCGCCCCAAGACGAACATCCACCCTATCCGCGCCAGGCTGGCCGAGCTGCTCGATCGCCTTAGTGAACCGGTCGGTGATCTGCCCTTGAGCGGTAAGCCGCTGCTGCTCCCGGTTGGCCTCGTTCGTCTTCCGGTTGGCCTCGTTCGTAATGTACAGACCGATGGCCACGAAGAGCACCGACAGGATGCTGCCGATCGCCACGAGACGCTGCCATGGGTCGGGCTTGACCTCGATCGGACCCGCTGGGATCAACTCCACCCGAGCCGTAGCCAGTTGCGAGGAACGTAGCGCCCGAGACCGGGCCGGAAGCTGGCCTGCGGCTCTCCACTGCCCCCTTCCAGCAGATACACCTTGACGGGTTCCGGCATCCCGCCGGTCACGAAAGGTCGACACAGTCCTATTGCAGCCGATCACGACAAGGGACCAAGTATTGGATTGGCGATTCGACAGCTCGGCGGCCAGATCGAAGGATCAACCCGTTCTGTCGCTGTAAGTCCCTTGTAGGCGAAATTACCAGCGCCGGAAAAGTCTGTTTGGTGTTTCTCAGCCTCACGGGTGGCGATAGCGGGTCACGGCTGTGGTCGCGCACCAGCGGCCACCCTCATCGACAAGGAGGCTGACGCCAGGCGAACCACAGCCCAGCTCGCAGACGCCACCGAGCAGGTCGCCAACGGGAACTACGCCGTCAAGTCCGCCTGTACCCCGGATAGCTCCAGGTTCCTCGAACGGCTCGACGCTGGCCGTCAACGGCTGGGCCTACGCGCCCAGACCCATGTCAGACCGGATGGGCCCACGGGACGTCAGCCGACGGCCCACGATGCGCCGATCAGAACCTGATCGCCCAGACCGTTATTGGGGGGTTTTCGGGGGGCGATTCAAAACCGCATAGATAAACTTCGATGATCTGACCGTATTTCTGCTGGTCAGGACCTCGTACTGGTGCCCCCGGCAGGATTCGAACCTGCGACACACGGTTTAGGAAACCGATGCTCTATCCCCTGAGCTACGAGGGCGCGAGGGCCTAGTCTAGCGACCCGCGGGTGACCCGCGTTGGCAGGGAGTGACCCACGTTGACCTGCGCCGACCCAGGCATCCGCCGCCGCTGCCGACCACACACCGACCACACCGGGTAGGGCGACCACCAAGATCATTAACTTTCATCCGGCAGGAGAACCCGGACCGCGAGGACGGCCGACCTCCCCCGGTCGCGCGCAGGCCCGGATCGACGGTGTCGACCCGGGCCTGCGCGGCGTTCAGCGCGTCACTGGGTGACGGACGCCGTCAGCTGGAAGGGATTCGCCAGCAGCGGGCTGGTGCGGCGCGCCTCGACCACGAACTCCCAGACGCCCGGCTTCGGCTTGGCATAGCTGCGGGTGAACGGGTCACAGCCGTTGCCGTCCTGGTAGTTGGCGTAGCAGTAGATGGTGCCGGCGCTGGACTTCTCCGCCTCGAGACCGTCCGGCCCGAACGCCCACCAGCGGGTCTGGCTGTCGCCTGCCAGGCCGGCGAGGTGCACGGTCAGGTCGGTGGCGCCGGCCGGGACGGCGACGCTGTAGATGATCGTGTCATTCCGGTCGACGGTGCCCGTCACGGACCAGGTGGCGCCCGGCGTCAGCGGAGCGGCGGCCTCGACGGCCAGCATGGCGGACTGCTCGACGGCCTGCGTGGCGGCGTTATCGATGGTCAGCACGGCGCTGTGGATGCCCTGGCTGCCCGGGGCGGCGGTCACCTTGACCACGGTCGGGACGCCCTTCGCCAGGCTGACCTTGGCAGGCGCGGTGAACGTGCCGTCGTTGCCCCGCAGGTCGAGGACGTAGTCGTGCGCGCCGTCCGGGCCGCTGGTGCGGGTCAGGGTGACGTCATAGGTGCGGGACTCGCCCACGCCCTGGCCACCCTCGCCGGGCACGCAGCTGTTGTAGAGGCCGCTGCCGGTGTTCGGCGTGACGAGCGTGGCGGAGAGGCTGGTGCAGACCGGCGCGGAGACGGTCACCTCGTCGGTGCCGGCGACGCCCTTGGCCAGGTGCTGCCAGGCGTGCCCGACGTGGAACTCGCCGCGGCCCTGGGCGATGGCCGGCTCGTCCTTGTTGTAGTCGGCGGTCGAGTAGATGGCCCGGCGCAGCTCGACCGGGGTGGCGCTGACGCCGTTCTGGCGGGCGGCGGAGATCAGCAGCGCGGCAGCGCCGGTGGCCTGCGGGGAGGCCATCGAGGTGCCCTGCAGCATCGAGTACCCGGCCGGCAGGGTGTAGCCGGCGTCGGCAACGACGCTGTTGGCGATCCAGCTCGGGGTCGGAGCGATCGCCGCGCCGGGCGCGGTGATGTCCGGCTTGAAGCCACCGTCCTCCCGGGGGCCGCGCGAGGAGAACGGGAAGACCGCCCGCGACTGGGTCACGAAGGACCCGTAGTTGGCCCACCAGGTCTGCTTGGAGACCGAGGCGCCCACGCTGACCACCGTGTCGGCGGACGACGGGTCGCCCACGCTGTTGGTGCCGGCACCGGAGTTGCCGGCCGAGGAGAAGATCTGCACGCCGGTGGTGGCGATCAACCGGTCGTACAGCAGCGCCATGGCGCTCTGCCCGTCGTTGAGGGCCGGGCTGGAGCCGATGGAGAGGTTGATGACGTCGACGTGGTGGTTGGTGGCCAGGTCCACCATGCCGTCGGTGAGGGCGGCACTGGAGCAGCCGCTGTGCGTGCAGGCCCGCATGGAGACCAGCTTGGCACCGGGCGCCTGGCCGTTCATCTTCCCACTGAGGATCCCGTTCGCCGCGGCGATGCCGGCCACGTGGGTGCCGTGGGCCTCATCGAGCGTGTTGATGTTGACACCCAGGAGCCCCTTGCTGACCCGCCGCCCCTCGACCGTGAAGGGCTGGCGCTCGTTGGCCTCGGTGGCCGGGTTGTCGGTGCCGATGTAGCCGATCTGGTGGTTCTCCCGGTACGGCCGGTGGAGCTCGTCGGCGGTGAAGACGTAGTCCTGGTTGAGGTCCAGCCAGATCGCGCCGTCGGACTCGCGGAAGACGACGCCCAGGTAGCCGGTGAGGGTGGGGTCGGCGTAGCCGGCGATGGCGAGGTTTCTAGCCGAGAGGTACATGTCGTCGCCACCACCGTCGGGCATCGTCCAGGTGATGCCCTGCCTGTCGGCCGTCGGGCCGGTGACCTTGTTGCTGGCGTTGAGCAGCATCCAGGTGCGGTCGAAGAGCAGGTCGATGAAGTTGGTCGGGTTGGTGCCCACGACCGTGTCGACGAGTTTGCGCTCACCGGTCGTGGTGGTGGCCAGCGCCGGGTGGGTCGGGTCGACGCCGGTGTCCATGATGCCGATGGTCACGCCGCGGCCGTCGTAGCTGGGGTGCTCGGTCTTGAACGCCACCGAGCCGGTCTCCCGGGTCGGCATGTACGGGTTGTCGTCCGGGGTCGCCGCGGACGGCGCGGACGGCGCGGACGGCAGGTTGCCGGGCTGGCCGACGACGCCGGCGCCGGCGCCGGCCGTGGTCTCCTCCAACTTGAGCAACTCGTCGACGTCCACCCGGAGCACGGAGTCGAGGGCGACGGCCTGGTCCACCAGGGCGAACGGCACGTTCGTCTTGACGTAGCCGATCTCCGCATCGGTCCGGGTAACCTCGGCGCCGAGCTCGGTGAGCTGCCGGGCCACCTCGTCGGTGCGGCCCGACTTCACCGCGAGCATCAGGGTGACGAAGTCGGGGACCGGCTGGTCGGCGTCAGCCGGGACGCTGCGGGTCCGGGACTGGGCGGCGTACCTGGCGATCAGGGCCCGGTCGTGGCTGCCGAGCTTGTCGGCGACGCTGCCCGGCAGCGCGGCAGGGTCGGCGTGGGCGGGAACGGAGGACAGGGACAATCCGCCCACAACGAGTGTGGTGGCCAGCGCCGCGACGGCGCGACGGGTGCGTTTGACAGAGGAAGTCACTCGACATCCTTCAGAGGCAGGGATGGGCTGACGCGCACACACTGCCATCGGGAGACACCGGGCCATCAGGGCTCTGAGCTGGCACTTCATTGCCATGGCGTAAAAGCGTCAGTGGTCCGGCGGGGCCGGCCCGTCGGCTAGATCCAGTTGCGGCGCGCGGCCTGCCAGCCCAGTTGGATCCTGCTCTGCACCCCGGCGACGGTGAGCAGCCGCTGCACCCGGCGCTGGACCGTCCGCATGCTGATGCCCAACTGCGAGGCGATCGCCTGGTCGGTATAGCCGGCCAGGAGCAGGGCCAGCAGGCAGCGGTCGTCGGCTACCAGCGGACCGTCGGAGACCTCGGAGAGGGCGGCGGGCACCGGCAACGCCGACTCCCAGATCCGGTCCACGATCCAGGCGAGGCAGTCCACCACCGGACGAGCGCGCAGCACGAAGAGCACGGGCTGCTGCTCGGGAGGCAGATCGGGCGGCACGAGCGCTGCCTGCCGCCCGTCGATGACCATCAACTTGAACGGGACGATGGCCACCCGCGATTCCTCGCCGAGCGCGGCCCACTCCTCGAGCAACAGCGGGACCTGCAGGCTCTCCGGATCCAACAGGTCACGGTCGTACACGACCCGGTAGCGGACGCCGGCCCGCAGCGCCTCCCGCTGGGCGGCGTTCTCGGCGGCCGGCACGGCGACAGCCGGCCGCCGGCTCAGCGAGCAGATCTCCCGCGTCGCCTCACGCTGCAACATGGCGTACCGCTCGGCGATGGCCCGAGCACCCCGGACCACCTCGACCGCCTCGGTGCCGCCCCGCGCCTCCCGCGCGTGGAACCGCTCGGTCAGCTCCGCGATGACGGCCTGCGCCTTGCGCAGTTCGTCCATCCGGCGCAACGCCAGGAGCTTCAGGGTGGGGTCGGGCGGCGCGGCCCGGACCGCACCCATCGGGTCGGCCGGGATGTCCACCAACCCCTTGGCCTCCAGACCCGCCAGCGCCCGCCGGATCTCCGCACCGGACAATCCAGTCTGTTCGGATAACTCTTCCGGATCGGATGCTTGCCCGGCGGCAAGCGCCAGGTAGACCTTCTCCTCGCCGGGCTCGACGCCGACCGCCTCCAGCACCTGAACCTCCGCCCGGTGAACCCCGACAGCCCGCTTGAGCTGCGATTCTGCAGCAGTGTAAACAGCCCGTCGCGGATGCCAAGGCCCCTTCCGCTGGGCGGGATCCAGGCCCGATCCGCCTCGGTGACCGACCGCGGTGGGTACTCATCCGGGTGAGGACGAGTTCCCGGCGTACGGCCGGTGGAGCCGCCGGGGCTGGTCACGATGGCTTCGCCGACTCGGGACAAGCTGGCGTTGTTCGCCGACCGGTTCCGGGCCCGGGCCGACGTATACGCCGTGCGGTGGGACAACGTCCGTACCGGCGCCACCCCCATCCCCGTCCTCCGGCTACAAGGATGCGACCGAAAGCCAAGCGCGCTGGGCCTAGCCTGGTAGGCTAGCGGCCGTGGGCGGGTTTTCCGAGGATGAGCTACACGCGGTTGTCTCCCGGTACGAGGCGACGCGGGCGGCTGCGTTGACCGAGCGGGACGAGCAGCTGCGGGCGTTTCACGCCGCCGGCTGGCGGCCGGTGGATCTGCAGCGGGTCACCGGGTACAGCCGGGAGACGATCCGCCAGGCGCTACGACCGGAAGTCCGACGGGCGACCAACATCAACCGGCGCAGGACATCCCCCCGCCCGCCGACGGACTACCGGCCCTACGGCGAACGGAAGCCCTACGTGGTGGCCGAAACCCTCGCCGCGCTGCAGGGCCCGACCGACGGCACGGTGATGCTTCCGCGTCACCTCGACTGGTCCGGGCACGCCGAGTACGACCTGAACCGGCCCGCACGCCTGGCCAGCATGTACAAGGTGGTGCTCACCGAAGCCAGTACCGTCGAGGATCTGCACACCTGGCTCGACGCCGACCTCCTCCGGCGGCTCTGGCCCACCCTGTGGCTGCCACTCCAGCTCCGCCAACGCTGGGAAGAAGCCTTCCCCGAACTCGCCGCCACCCGCAATAACGCGGCATAGCGGTGGACCCCAAGGTCGAGCTTGGCGTGGACTGGCGTGCCAACGAACCGATCCTCATGGCGATCGGACCGGTACTGCACCCCGACGACGCGGTCGCGAACAAGATGGGCGCCCTCTACGGGCGGGCGTTCGCCCGCGACTTCATCGACATCGACGCCACGCTCCGATCCGGCCGCGACACCCGCGACGCCCTTCTCGCCCTCGCCGAGCGCGCCGACCGTGGCTTCGACCCGCGCATCTTCGCCGAAGCTCTCGGACAAGCCACCCACCTCGATCCCGACAACCGTCGGACCCGAAGACTTCCGCGGGCTACGCCGGCTCGCCGAGCGCCTCGGCAGTGACTTCGTCGCCGGCATCGTCCTCCATACCGGAACCTCCACGCTGCCGTTCGGCGACAGGCTCCGCGCCATGCCGGTCAGTGCCCTGTGGCAGACTTCAGCCCCGACAGCAGACTGACCTCGTCCGCAGGTCGCTCCTCGGCCGGTCAGGGCCGCCGAGGACGGAAGGGCGTGGTCTGCTGATCTTCAGCAAGCGATCACAACCGGACCGTGCAGCGGCCGGCACACAAGGCCAAGAAGCGAAGAGTCGCAGGTCATCGGCCTACGGACACCGGCGGAGCGGCGGGTTGGAAACCGATGCTCCATCCCCTGAGCTACGAGGGCGCGAGTGCCCAGTCTCGCGACCTGCGGGTTCAGCCGGGGTGGCACCGAGTGGCCCAGGCTCACCCGCGTCACCCGGACCTCGTTCTCCCAGACCAGGACCACAGCCCGAACACACGTCCCCCGGTTCGCGACCGACGGTCGGCGGCGGTGACCCGCGTTGGCACCGGTTCACCCCGGTTGGCATCCGTTGGAGAGCACGCACCGCAAGACCCGAATCGCAACGAGTCCGGCACGTGAAAGGAGGACGGCTCAGCGTCCAACGGACGGCTGGACGCGGCGCAGGAGACGCTGACGCCACTGTGGTCCGCGCCGGCCGAGTGGGGACCTGGTGGGGACGGCTGGATCGAATGCGAGTTGCTGACCACGGCCCCGTGACGGCAGGTGCCCCACGCGCGCCAGTTCGCTGAACGAGCAGGTTCCTTCGTCGCCGGCCCGGCCACGACTCCCGCCCTACGAAGTGGCTGAAACGCCGAACGGCGGCCCGCTGAGCCAGCCGGGCCGCCGTTCGTAGAGCGTGGATCAGAGCGGGCGGATGTTCTCCGCCTGCGGGCCCTTCTGGCCCTGGGTGATGTCGAACTCCACCTTCTGGTTCTCGTCGAGGCTGCGGAAGCCGCTCGCCGAGATCGCGGAGAAGTGGGCGAAGACGTCGGCGCCGCCGTCGTCCGGGCTGATGAAGCCGAAGCCCTTGTCGGCGTTGAACCACTTCACGGTACCTGTAGTCATGTCTGCTCCTTCGCAGGCTGTTGGAGACCGCACTGTGCGGACTCTTGTGCCACCGCGTTGATCACCCGCGTCGAAACGACACGACAAACGAAAGGCGCCTGGGTGGGTTTCGGATGCCCCATCAGGCGCCGGAAAACGTCTACGGAAATCAAAACTGCAACCTGGACACCCTAGCACGTGATCCCGTGGCGCCGCGAAGTCACCCCTGCCGCGGGCCTCGGCGAGCCGCCCCAGCGCGTCGTTGCTGCCATCCTGACGCCTGCCCGCACCGCAGCTGATCCCGCGCCGCGCCGCCGGGCCCTGCCGGTGAGCGCCGGGCCCTGCCGGTGAGCGCCCGGCCGTGATGTCGAATCCGACGGGGGAAAACCGCCAGGTGAAGGTGGGTGGTTGCCGGCTTCTGAGCGCGGACGGCGTTGCCTAACGTCGATCTTGTGATCGAACTACGGGAGTTGACCAAACGCTACGGGGCCCAGGTCGCCGTGGCCGGGCTGAGCGTCCGGGTCCAACCAGGGGTGGTGACCGGATTCCTCGGCCCGAACGGGTCCGGCAAGTCGACGACGATGCGAATGATCCTCGGTCTGGACGCCCCGGACCGGGGCGAGGCGCTGATCGGCGGCGTCCGGTACGCGGACCTGAACTGGCCGTTGAAGACCGTCGGCGCGCTCCTCGACGCCGGGGCGTTCCACCCCGGCCGCAGCGGTCGCGCGCACCTGGCCGCGCTGGCCGCGAGCAACGACATTCCCGGTTCCCGAGTCGAACAGGTGCTCCGGATGGTCGGTCTGGCCGACGCGGCGTCGCGCCGGGTCGGAACGTACTCGCTCGGCATGCGCCAGCGGCTCGGCGTCGCGGTGGCGCTGCTGGGCGACCCGGGCGTCCTGCTGCTCGACGAGCCGGTCAACGGGCTCGATCCGGAGGGTATCCGGTGGATCCGGGACCTGCTGCGGGGGCTTGCCGCCGAGGGCCGGACGGTGTTCGTGTCGAGCCATCTGATCGCCGAGATGGCCCTGACCGCGGACCGGCTCGTGGTCATCGGCCGGGGTCGGCTGCTGGCCGAGACCACCGTCGCCGAGCTGGTGGCCGGCCACGACAACCTGGAGGACGCGTTCTTCCGGCTCACCTCGCAGACCACCGACTACCGCGGAACGGAAGTGTCATGAACGGCTACGGATTCCGGCAGGTGACCCGGATGGAGTGGATCAAGCTGCGCAGCGTCCGGTCGACGTGGTGGCTGACGACGGCGACGGTGGCCTCGATGGCCGTGGTCGGGACCGGGGTGGGACTCGGCTACCGCTCGCACACCCCGGTCGCCACGGCGGCCCAGATCCTGAACAACAGCCTCAGCGGCGCCATTCTGGCCCAGTTGCTGCTCGGCACGCTCGGCGTACTGCTGGTGACCGGTGAGTACGGCACCGGGCAGATCCGTTCGACGTTCGCCGCCGTACCGCGACGTCGGACCGTCCTGGCCGCGAAGGCCGCGGTGTGCTGCGGTACGGCTCTCGCCGTCGGCCTGGTCGCGAGCTTCGCCGGCTATCTCGGCGGGCAGCTCGCCATCCGCGGTACCGCCATCCCGGCCGCCGCGCTGGGAGACCCGGCGAACTTACGTGCCGTCCTGCTGACCGGCGGGTATCTGGCCGCCACGGCGCTGATCGGGGTCGGCATCGGAGCGGTCCTGCGGCACTCGGGCGCCGCGATCGGCACGCTGTTCGGCCTGATGTTCGTCCCCATGATCGCGGTCGGCCTGTTCGGCGAGAGTGGTATCGCGGTCGGACGCTTCGTCCCGGTGCTGATGCTGCTCAACTCGATCGCGGTGACCTCACCCATACCCGGACTGTTCCCCGGGTGGATCAGCATGATGGTGATGTCCGGATACGCGGCCGTGGCGATCCTCTGCGGCGGCGTTCTGCTCCGCCATCGCGACGCGTGACCGATGATGACGCGTGACCGACGACAGCGCATGACCGACGATGGCGCGTGACGGACGATGGCACGTGACCGACGATGGCGCGTGACCGACGATGGCGCGTGACGGATGGCAATGGACCGATGACGACAGGTGACAACGGTGGCCGTTGACAGTGGGCCGATGACGGCGCTGCGCGCGCCGTTCACCGTACGGGCCCTGCGCCAGACCGCGTTCTGCCTGGCCGGTGTGGTCAGCGCGGTCGCCGTCCTGGCCGTACCGGCGCTTGTGCCCGCCCTGAGCGTCCTCATCCTCTGGGCGACCGGGGGCATGTCCCAGCAACCCGCACCGGCGGTCGCGCCGCTGTTTCTGATCCTCTTCCCGCTCGGCGTCGCGCTCCTGGTGGTGCTGGCCGCCCCGCTCGGGCGTGCGCTGGGAGCCGTGCACCGCCGGCTCGCGGACCGGTTGCTCGACGTGCGCGTGACCGCTCCGCCGCCCCGGCCATCGAGGCGGATCGGCGCCCTGGTGGCCGACGGGCCGGGGTGGCGTGCCGTCGGGTACGCCCTGCTCAAGGTGCCACTGGCCGTCCCCCAGGGCTACGGCGTGTTCTGCTACGTGTTCGGAGTGGTCAACCTCAGCTACCCGGTGTGGTGGCCGCTGTTCCGCAATCATCCGCCCGGCACTCGCCTCGGGCCGGTGTGGGCGCTGACTCCGTTCGGCACCATCGGCGCCCGGACGTTCGCCGGCACGTTCCTCATCGCCGCGGCCGGTCTCGCCATGCTGCTGGTCTCGCCCTGGTTGATGCGGGCCGGCACGACACCGGACGTCGCCGCGCTGCGGCGGCTGCTCGGCCCACGCCGGCTCGCCGAGCGGGTACGCGAACTGCAGGCCAGCCGGGCGCGCGCGATCGACGATGCGGCCACGATGATGCGCAGGCTGGAACGGGATCTGCACGACGGCGCGCAGGTCCGGCTGGCCACGCTGGCGATGAACCTCGGCATGGCGACTGAGAAGCTGGGTGTCGACGGCCCACCGCCCGATCTCGCGCAGGCCCGCGAACTGGTCGCGCTCGCCCACCGCGGCGCGAAGGATGCCCTGGCCGATCTGCGCGACCTGGTCCGTGGGATCCATCCGCCGGTGCTCGACAGCGGTCTCGGCGACGCGTTGGCGACGCTCGCCACCAGCAGCGCGGTCCCCGTCGCGGTGACGGTCGAGTTGCCCGACCGTCCGGCACCTGCCATCGAGACCATCGCCTACTTCTGCGCCGCCGAACTGCTCGCGAACGCGGCGAAGCACAGCCGGGCGACCCGGATCGGGCTCGGCGTCGTCGGCGCGGGCAAGCGTCTGACGCTGATCGTCACGGACGACGGCACCGGTGGGGCGAACCCGGACGGCCCCGGCCTGACCGGCCTGGCCAGCCGCATCGCGGTGGTGGACGGTCGGATGCGCGTGCACAGCCCGGCCGGCGGTCCGACCCGGATCGAGATCGAACTACCCACACAGGTGTGAACGGAGGCGACGGTATGCGGGTGGTGATCGCGGAGGACGCCGCGATGATGCGCGAAGGGCTGACCCGGTTGCTCACCGACCGCGGTTTCGACGTGTGTGCGGCGGTGGCCGACGCGGACACGTTGCGCTCCGCCGTCGCCGCCGTCATGCCGGACGTGTGCGTCGTCGACATCCGGATGCCGCCGACGCACACCGATGAGGGGCTGCGCGCCGCGATCGACATCCGACGCGACCATCCCACGGTCGGTGTGCTGGTGTTCTCGCAGTACGTCGAGACCCGTTACGCGACCCGCCTGCTCGCCGACCGGCCCAGCGGCGTCGGCTACCTGCTCAAGGACCGCGTCGCCGACGTCGCCGACTTCGTGGACGCGCTGACCCGGGTGGCGTCCGGCGGCACCGCGCTGGATCCGGAGGTGGTCGGCCACCTGATGCGGGCCGGGCGGGACACGGTCGGGCTGATGTCGCTGACCCCACGGGAGCGTGAGGTGCTCTCGTTGATGGCCGAGGGCCGGTCCAACGCCGGGATCGCCGCGGCGCTCGTCATCACCCCCGGGGTGGTGGAGAAACACGTCGCGAACATCTTCGCGAAGCTCGGCCTGCCGTCTTCGGACGGCGACAACCGCCGGGTGTTGGCCGTCCTGCGCCACCTCGGCGGTTGACCGCACCGCCCGGAATCCACCGTGACACGTACCCGCCGGCTGGCAACCGAGGCGGCGGCCAGCCGGCGGGGACAGTTCGTGGGTCAGGGGACGAAGGTGACGTCGCACAGTCGTGGCGACGGACCGTCCAGAACGTGCCCGTCCCGGCCGCGTAGCCACCTGTCGAAGAAGGCGGTGACCAGGGTCTCCTCGGTGTGGACGGCCCGGGTCGGCTCGATGTCGCCGATGGCCTCGGTGACGAAGCTGTGGGGAAGGCCGAGCTGCCGGGCGATCTGCGGGAGCAGCGGCACGGTGTCCTTGTAGGAGTCCTCGCTCTTCGCGCCGTCGAGCCGCAGGTCGACGTGCCAGCCGGTGCTGTTGTCCCACAGCATCCGCCAGGACGGCGTCTGATGGTGGTCGGTGCCGGGGTCGCCCACGAACATGAACGGCCCGTCCAGGCCGCGCCGAGCCACCGGCCACAGCTGGAGGGGATCCGGGATGACCGGTGACTCGATGCTGCCGCCCATGTCGATCGCGGCCCTGATGCGGGAGTCCGCACTCATTGCCTGCAAGGCGGTCAGCCCGCCCGCGGAGACGCCGAACATGCCTGTCCGGTCGAGATCCAGGGCGCCGGCGATGCCACCGGGAAGCGGCCCACCCTCCGCGTCCGGGTTCGTACCCCGGTCGAGGGCCACCAGTTGATCGAGCACGAAGCGGGTGTCCTCGACCCGCGTGTCGAACACCCTGGCCCCCAGCCTCTGGAACTCGTCGGGCTGCTGTGCCTGCCCGAACGCCTCCGGCAGCACGGTGCCGACGACGCGGCCGTCCGGGAACTCC
The DNA here is from genome assembly GCF_055793945.1 of Plantactinospora sp. A48. Lineage (NCBI taxonomy): Bacteria > Bacillati > Actinomycetota > Actinomycetes > Micromonosporales > Micromonosporaceae > Plantactinospora > Plantactinospora sp. A48. The sequence continues at coordinate 39,650 of NZ_JBTIXF010000038.1, forward strand.
ACCTCGGAAGCGTCGTAGGTGTGATCGATGGTTACCACCACGTACCCGCGGCTGGCCAGGTCCTGCACCAGGGTGGTGCCCCAGGTCCGTGGGTCGCCGGCACCGGCGGAGTACAACACCACCGGGAACGGCCGCTCGTGCCGGGCCACCGGCGCGCCCTGGTGGCCGCTGGTCCGGGTCGCGGCGAAATCCACCGAGTCCGCCGGTATGCCGTACAGGCTGGTGCCACCGCCGGCCGCGCTGCCGAAGTGGGCCGCCGCGCCGGGCAGCATGTGGGGTGCCCGCGGGAAGCGGCCCACGTCCGTGGCCGGATACCAGAGGCTGACCATCAGCTCGCGGTGGACCGGGGTTGCCGACCACGGGTCGGTGCGGGAGCGGTCGACCAGGTGCAGGTCGACCGTACCCACCGGATGGGGCCCCGTCGGCGCCGGCAGTCGCAGTCGAACGGGCCCGTCGGCTCGCCGCTGAGCCTGCGGTGTGACGTTGCCGGCGGCGGAGGAAGGCGCCGCGGACGCGACCATGACCAGGCCGACAGTCAACGAGGCGAATATGGTTGTGCGGAATCTCCGTACCACGAACGGCTCCTAAGAAGACCAGGGCTGCGCCTGCGGCTGCCCTTCATCGGTCTCACGCTATGAGCGCGACGCAGATCGACAGAAGGCAGCTTCCGCCCATATTCGTGCCGGGGATAACCCCCGCAACCCCGCAACCAAGTGACATTCGGTCCGCCATTGTCAGGCGTCAGGAGCTGACGACCTTGCCGGAATTACACACGTAGTCGACGCCGCCCTTTTCGATGCAGGCAGCCATGACGTAGGTGTTGTCCTCGGGAAGATTGCCCGTTACCCAACCACTCTGGTAAGGCGAGGCGTGGCCGGCGGTCGTCGCCGCACGGCCGGTGCTCAAATAGGCGCTGATGCCGTACCCGTCCGCCAACGTGTCTCCCGCCGCCAGAGCGTCACCCGGGTTGTCTCCACAGGGATCCCTGCTCCACACGGCATACCCCGCGCGTTCGCCGGTGCTCCAGTAGACGTCGCTGTAGACGAACGGGCAGCCCGCGATGAAAACCTGGCGGCTGACCATCGTCAGCGTCGGAGGTGGGGCCGCCACCGCCGCTCCGCCGGTGGTGAGCAGGCCGGCGAGCGCAACTCCCAGGGTCGTCAGCACCGCCACCGGCCGGTGTGTCACACGCATGGATACCTCTTTCCGTTGGCGCCGAGGAAAAATCAGGCCAAGTGCCGGCGGAGCAGGGCGGTGGCGGTGTCGATCAACGTCCGGCCGGGTGGGGTGGCCTCGACCAGTTGCCCGTAGGCCGAGCGGGCCTCGACGTGGTGCCGGTCCATGAGCACCCCGATCGCCCGCTGGATGAGGTCACGGCGGTGCAGCGCACCGGCGAGCCCGGCGAGCAGTTGCTCACTGCCGACGTCCAGCCGGGCCTGCGGCAGCCCGCCTTCACCGTGGTAGCAGGATTCCACCCGCTGGATCAGCGCACGCATCCCGGCGGCGTCCCGGGCGTACAGGTTCAGCGCGGCGACCGGTTCGCCGCTACCGGCGTGGAGCGGGACCGACAACGACGCCCGGACCCCGTAGCGCCAGGCCGTGTCGCGGAAGCCGGGCCACACCACCACGCCCGCCACATCGGATACGCCGACCGTCTCGTCGTTGTGCAGAGCGGCCAGGCAGGGACCGGCGTCCTCGGCGTACTGGGCCAGGTCGACGGCCACCGCCGCCTCGTCGCTGGCGAAGCGGGTCCGGTCTCCCTCCGGGGTGTGCACGGTGACCGAGGCGAAATCCACCGGGTCTACCGTCTCCGCGCACAACCGGACGATCCTGCGCAGGTGCTCCGGCACCGCTGGAGCGTCATCGGGCAGTCCGGCGAGGCTGAGCAGCGTACCGGTCAGAGTGGTCTCGTCCGGCCCGGCGGCGGCGGGATCCCTGTTCGGCTTCGGCATGGGGGCGATCCTTGTCGGCCGGCTCATGCCGGCAGGTGAAAGACGTGGCGGCGGGGTGCCCGTCGGGTGCCGGAACATCGCCCCGGATTCTGCCGGAACATCGCCCCGGATTCCGATGGGTCATGACTGTCGCCCTACCCACCCGGGGCCCAGCCAATCGCATCAGCCGGGGTGTGTGTGGCGGACGGATGTGGGTAGGACAGGCGGCAACCGCCGGTGCCTACCCCCCGGTATCCGGCGGTGACGGCCTGTTCGTCCCCGACCTGCCGGCCACGCCGGCTGACAAGGACTGTTCCGATGACGCAGCCGACCGCGGGCTCCGCCGACGCCTTCGCCGAACTCGGTCGAATCAGGTTGGACGAGACCAGCCTGGACAACATGCTGCGCCGGGTCGCCGAGTTGGCCCACCGGAGCATCCCCGGAACGAGGGATGTCTCGGTGACGCTGATCCGGGGTCGGCAGAGGCAGACCATGGCCGCCACCGGCAAGCTGGCCCAGGAACTCGACGAGTGGCAGTACGAGCACAACCGGGGGCCCTGCCTGGACGCCTCCGTCAGCGGCGACAGCGTCTCGGTGCCGGACATGGCCGCGGAGGAGCGCTGGCCGGCGTGGGCGGCCGCGGCCCGCTCCGCCGGGGTCGAGAGTTCGCTGTCGATCGGGTTGCCGATCCAGGAGTCGGTGGTGGGCGCGCTGAACGTCTACGGCGGGGTGGCGTACACCTTCGACCCGCCGGCCATCGCCGTCGCGCGGGAGTTCGCGGCGTACGCGGCGGTGGCGCTGGCCAACGCCCACCTCTACGAGGATGCCGCCACGCTGGCGCAGCAGATGCAGGAGGCGATGCGCGGCCGGGCGACGATCGAGCAGGCGAAGGGGATCATCATGGGGGAGCGGCGCTGCTCTCCCGAGGAGGCGTTCGGGCTGCTGTCGAAGATCTCCCAGGACACCAACCGCAAGGTCCGGGACGTGGCCGGGGCGCTCGTGGCCAGAGCCGTCGAGGGAGGGACTCGTGGTTGACCGGATCGCCGACCCGTGGGGTGAGCGGACCCCGTACGGGCCAGGGCAGGACTGGCCGGTACGGGTGGACCGGTTCCTCGACGGCGACCGCACCGAGGCGGACGTGGACCGGTGGGTGCAGTCGGCGTCGGTGCTGCACTCCAACGGGGACGCGCTGGACATCGCGGTCGCCGACGGGCGGATCGTCGGGGTACGCGGCCGGGCTGTGGACCGGATCAACCGGGGCCGCGTCGACCCGAAGGACCTGTACGGCTGGCAGGCCAACCACAGCCCGGACCGGCTGACCCGCCCGCTCGTCCGCGACGGTGACCGCCTGGTCGAGACGGACTGGGACACCGCGATGGGCCGCGTCGTGGCCCGGTCGAAGGAACTCCTCGACGGCCCGGGCGGCTGGGGACATTTCGGCTTCTACACCAGCGGGCAGTTGTTCCTGGAGGAGTACTACACGCTCGGGGTGATCGGTAAGGCCGGCCTGGGCACCCCGCACATGGACGGCAACACCCGGTTGTGCACCGCGACGGCGGCGGCGGCGCTGAAGGCGAGCTTCGGCACCGACGGGCAGCCCGGTTCGTACACCGATGTGGATCACTGCGACGCGATAGCGCTGTGGGGCCACAACGTCGCCGAGACGCAGACGGTGCTGTGGATGCGGATGCTCGACCGGCGGCGCGGCCCGAATCCGCCGGCGATGCTGGCGGTGGACCCCCGGGCCACCCCGGTCGCCAGGGAGGCCGACCTGCACCTCGCCGTGCGCAACGGTACCAACATCGCACTGGTGAACGGTCTGCTGAGGGAGATCATCCGGCGGGGCTGGTACGACCGCGACCACGTCGACGCGCACACCCTGGGCTTCGAGGAGCTGCGCCGGATCGTCGACGGCTACCCACCGCGCCGGGTCGCCGACATCTGCGACGTGCCGGCGGCCGACGTGGAGCGCGCCGCCGAGCTGCTGGGCGCCTCGCAGCGGTTGCTGTCGACCGTGTTGCAGGGCTTCTACCAGTCCAACCAGGCGACCGCGGCCGCCTGCGGCGTCAACAACCTGCACCTGATCCGGGGCATGATCGGCCGCCCCGGTGCCGGGATCTACCAGATGAACGGCCAACCCACCGCGCAGAACACCCGGGAGACCGGCGCCGACGGCGACCTGCCCGGCCTGCGCAACTGGGAGAACACCGCCCACATCGAGGAGTTGGCGCGGCTGTGGAACGTCGAGGCGGACACCATCCCGCACTGGGCGCCGCCGACGCACGCCATGCAGATCTTCCGGTACGCGGAGCAGGGCTCGATCAAACTGCTGTGGATCACCGCCACCAACCCGGCCGTCTCGTTGCCGGAGCTGTCCCGGATCCGGCGCATCCTCAGGCAGCCGGACCTGTTCGTGGTCGTCCAGGATCTCTTCCTGACCGAGACCGCCGAACTGGCCGACGTGGTGCTGCCGGGCGCCACGTGGGGAGAGAAGACCGGCACGTTCACCAGCGTCGACCGCACCGTGCACATCTCCGACAAGGCGGTCGACCCACCCGGCGAGGCAAGACCCGACCTGGACATCTTCCTCGACTACGCCCGCCGGATGGACTTCCGGGACAAGGACGGCCACCCCCTGATCCGGTGGACCGGGCCGGAGGAGGTGTTCGATGCCTGGCGAGAGTGCTCGCGCGGCCGACCCTGCGACTACACCGGCATCACCTACGGGAAGCTGCGCGGCGGCTCCGGCATCCAGTGGCCCTGCACCGACGAGCACCCCGACGGCACCGAGCGGCTCTACCCCGACGGGCACTTCAACACCGACCCCGACTACTGCGAGACCTACGGCCACGACCTCGCCACGGGCGCCGAGTTCACCGAATCCGAGTACCGGGCGAAGGAGCCGGGTGGGCGGGCGTTCCTGCACGCCGTCGACTACCAACCCTCACCGGAGGTGCCCGACGACGAGCGCCCGCTGATGCTCACCACCGGCCGCACCGTCTACCACTTCCACACCCGTACCAAGACCGGCCGCGCCCCACAGTTGAACGCCGCCGCCCCGGACGTGTGGGCCGAACTCCACCCGGGCGACGCCGAACGCCTCGGTATCGGCGAGGGCGACCTCGTCGGCATCTCCTCCGGCCGGGGCGGCATCGAGGCCCGTGCCCGGATCAGCGGCATCCGCCCCGGCGTGGTCTTCGTGCCGTTCCACTACGGCTGGTTCGACCAGGACCCGCACGACCGCACCCCCCGCGCCGCCAACGAGCTGACCATCACCGCCTGGGACCCGGTGTCCAAGCAGCCGCTGTTCAAGGTTGCCGCCGTCGCGGTGACGAAACTCGCCGACAGCGGCGGCGTACCGTCACCGGCGCCGACGGTCGGCGGCAGCGCGCCGCTGCCGGACGCCGGCCTACCACCCACGGTCGGCGGGCCGGCCGCCCAGGCCACCAGCGGGAAGGAGTGAGCCGTGCATCTCGCCCACTACCTCGGCCTGCTGCACCGCGCCCAGGTCAACCTCGCCGAGGCGTTCCGGCAGGTCGCCGACGCGCACGCCGAGGAACCCGACATCCAGCACCTCTGTCAGCAGCAGGCGCAACGCTGCGACGCGCACGCCGGGCAACTGCGCCCGTTCGCCGCCCGTTACGCCGAGGACGCCCCCGCCGAACCCGACCGGCTGCACTCGCAGCTGTTCACCGGCACCCGTGCCGGTGGCATCGGCCTCCTGCGTGACCTTCAGGACCTGTACCTGATGGCCGCCGAATGCGACATCACCTGGACCGTCGTCGGTCAGGCTGCCTACGGCGCCCGCGACGAGGACCTGCTCGCGGTCGTGAAGCGCTGCGAGGGCGAGACGGCGATCCAGCTCAAGTGGCTGCGTACCCGGATGAAGGCCGCCGCGCCCCAGGCGCTCGTCGTCGCCGACTGACAGAGCCGCCGGGCGGGGCCGGTCAGCGCAGCAGGACCGGCCCCGCGTCTTGGCCAGCTCCGGCCGGCGGGCTCAGCCTTCCACGCCGGTGGCGGCGTGCGCGGCACCGACGGGCTTGGACTGCGACGATCCCCGCTGCCGCAGGTAGATCGCCAGGATCACCATCGACGTGACGGCCAGCAGTTCGGACTGCCAGTTCTGCAGGGTGCGGTTCCAGAAGTCGGGTAGCAGCAGGTACCGGCCCCAGGACACCGGATCCTGGAGGTTGCCGAGCTGGTCCTCGTTGTACGCGGCGACCCCGCTGATGGACTGGGCCAGCCACGACAGCACGAAGATCGCACCCATCACCAGGCCCAGCGAGTGGGAGAACAACGCCCGCCGCAGGCCGCCGACGCGCGCCCAGGCCGGTGACGTGTCGGTGGCGTACGGGCCGACCAGTTGATCCTGGTCCGATTCCTTGCCGGCCTTGTCCAGTTCCTTGGACTCCGGTGAACCCCTCTGCAGCAGCCACACCGTCAGGAAGATGTAGAGGAAGAACTGCAGGTACTCCGACTGCCAGTTCTCGGTGACATCCACGGCGAAGCTCGCCGACGTGAGGTACCGGCCGAACGGAATCGGCGGCAGGCCCTCGCTGAGTTGCCGTTGGTTGAAGTCGGCGTGCCCGGCGAATGCCTGGGCGACCAGCGCGACGAGAAACAGCAGACCGAAGACCAGCCCGAGGGAGTTCTGGCGCAGGAATCGCCTCACCGGTGCAGCACCCCCAACGCGGTGAAGTAGACGAGGCCGGTGGCGACCACGAGCAGCAGCAGCACGAATTGGAACCGCATGGCTCAACCTCCCTGCAACACGCAGTCGTAGGGCTTCTCGCCCCGGCTGGTGCAGCCCGCGGCCACCACGCGCCAACCCCCGGGGAAGATCGCGAGGAAGACGGTGTCGTCGCTGAGCCGCACCTGCGCCCGCTGGCCGTACACGTCACTGGCGGTCAACGTGCCCGGTTCGGGCAGGTCCTCGGCCAGGATCGCCTCCGGGCACGGCCGGTCGGCGGACTGCTCAAGCTCGGCGACGGTGTCGGGGGCCAACAGAGCGCAGGCCGCAGCCCCATCCTTGTCGGCGATGGCGCTCAGCATCCGTACCGCGATGGCGGCGGCCGCATCACCACGGTCGGTCACCGAACTGCAACCTGTCACCGTCACCACGGTCAGAGCTGCGCCCAGCACTGCACCTGCGAACCTCATGTGGGCCTGTCTTACCCCGTTCGCCGTCGCCCAATCGAGGATTGGATCACCGGTTGGCTGCCCAGGCCGGCGCAACAGCCCGGCACCCGGGCTGTCCTGCCGGGCCAGGCCCCAGGCTGCCCTGACGGGCCGCGCGATCCCGGACTGACCGGCCGGCATGGCGACCGGTGGTCAACCGTCCCGGCGGACCGGTGGGGACTCCACCATCGTGGCGACGAGATCGGCCACCGGCACGGTGGCGAACCCGACCCGGTTGTCGCCGGCACCGTACGGCAGCCAGAGGTCGCCGTCGTGGACGAGCGCGCCGCAGGAGTAGACGACGTTGGGAACGTATCCGTCCCGTTCGGCCTCGTCGGGTGCCAGGAGCGCGCCGGGGAGCCGGGCGATGACCCGTTCGGGCCGGTGCGGGTCGAGCAGGAGCGCACCGATGGCGTACCGGCGCATCGGACCGACGCCGTGGGTGAGCACGAGCCAGCCGGCGTCGGTCTCGACGGGGGACCCGCAGTTGCCCACCTGGATCAGTTCCCAGCTGTCCCGGGGGGCGTGCAGCGGCACCGGTTCCCGCCACCGGTTCTCGCTGTCCAAGAAGGTCAGGCCGATGGTTTCGCCGTCGGCGCGGCACAGGGCCAGGTGCCGGCCGGCGACGGTACGGGGGAACAGCGCGACGCCCTTGTTGCGGGCGCCCGGTCCGCGCATCGGAGTGCTCTCGAAGCGGCGCAGGTCCCGGCTGGTCAGCGCGCGGGTGGCGATGTGTCGGCCGTCGTAGGCGGTGTAGGTGGCCCGGTACACCGGTCCGGATTCATCGATGAACCGGACGAACCGGGCGTCCTCCATGCCGTTGCTCTCCGCCGGTACGGCCGGCCAGAGCACCCGTTGGGGCAGTGCGGTGTCGGCGGGGAAGGCCGTGGCGTAGCTGGCGGCGTTGGCCCGGCGGACGTGTTCCAAGGTGCCCGGTCCGGTGCTGCGGGAGAGCAGGTCCGCTGGCAGGTTGCCGAGCACCCGGTCGAAGGTGGCCCCGTCGTAGCGTTCGGGCAGGGCGTCCAGCACGGTGGCGGTGATCTCGTTGTCGCAGTCCAACTCGGCCAGGCCGGCGGCGAGCAGGTCCCGACGGTGCCGTACGCCATCCCGCTGCCCGACGACCAGCGGGCCGGACCGGTCGGCGACAGCGAGCCGGCGCCCGGGTCCGAGGACCGCGCTGGCGAACCCGATCGACGACAGGTGACCCTCGCCGATCTGACGCAGGCTGACCGCGACGCGTAGCTGCCCGGCGGTCAGGCCGGACTGGTCGGGGTGGGCCACCATCGACGGGTTGCACAGGGCGGCCGCTTCGACCGCGTACTCGTGGCTGAAGTAGGCGCCGATCAGGAGCCGGGTGGTGGGGGACAGGTCCCGCACCTGGGCGATGCGGTGCCGGACGAGATCGAAGTGATGCTGGAAGGTGCCGGCCAGGTCACGGTGTCGGGCGCCGAACCGGTCGAAGGTGTCCCGCAACAGCCTGCCGGTCTCCTCGTCGTCAAGGTGCGCGACGCGGTCGATCAACGCCATCGTGCGGCTGCGTACCACCGTGGCGTCCTCACCGGGGACGAAGAGCTTGACGATGACCCGGCGGGCGTCCGGGACGAGGCCGAGGCCCTGCCGGACGGCCCGGACGCCGGTCACGACCACCGCCGGGCGGCCGGGTCGAGGGGGTCGCGGGCCAGGCGTGGAACGTGTTGCAGGGTGGCGATGAGGGCGAGGGTGGATTCGGCGCCCTGGTTTCGGTTGGGCCCGTGCGGGGTGAGGCCGTCGTAGCCGCCGCCGGTCGCCGGGTCCCACATCGGGGTGTCGACGTCGTTGTCGCCGAGGAACCATCCGACCGCCTGGTGTATCCCGGTTTCCCAGCCGGGGTCACCGGTGACGGTGGCGGCGGTGGCGCAGGCGTCGGCGAAGGCGGCGACCTCGATCGGCTGCTGGTCGTGGCGCGACCGGGCCGCACCACGCTGCCAACCACCGGCGGGTACGACCGACAGGTGCCCGTCGTGGAGCTGGATGTCGCGTAGCCAGGCCAGCATCCGCAGGCCGTCGTCGAGGGGCGGACCGCCGTGCCGCAGTTGGCTGGCGGCGATGACGACCTCCGCGAGGGCCGCACTGGCGTACGTGAGTCGCTGTTGCGGCCAGGACCACCGTGGGTCGGATCCGGGGGCACCGATCACGGCCGCCGCATCCGTCAGCAGCGTGGCCGCGGCGGTGTGGGACGGGTGGCGGCGTAGCACCTCGGCGGCGCCGAGCCCGGCGAAGGCCATGGCGTGCGGGGCGGGGGAGCGCCGGTTGGCGCCTCGGTTGAAGGCGACGAGCGCCTCCTCCCGGATCCAGCCGGCGGGGCTGCGCGCGGCGGCGGTGCCCAGCCCCCACAGCGCCCGGCCCCACCAGTCGCCCAGCCTGGGCTCGTCGGTCCACCGCCGGTCGTGACCGAGCCGGTTGCGGAAGGCACCGCCGCTGTCCTGGGCGTGGGTCAGGAAGGCGAGGTAGCGCTCGGTGAGCCGGAACACCTCCTCGGTCGGCGCCGGCTCGCGGCTGGTGACGACCAGCCCGCGCGCGACGTCATCGGTGCAGTAGCCGTGCTCGCGACGGACGATGGCGTGTCGGGCGTGCTCGAACAGCCCGGTGTCGTCGCTCAGCCGGAGCAGGTGCGCGAAGTCCGGTCCGGGCGGGGTCGGTCGGGGTCCGTTGTCCGGCGCGCCGGGACGGCGGGCGGTGGCGGTCACGCGAACGCCGAACTGACCACGGGACGGCGGACGGTGGCGGTCACACCGACGCCGAACTGACCACGGGGAGGTGGGCGGCGACGAGCCGCTCGGCGAGCGTGCCGTAACTGGCCGCCACCGTCGACCAGCGCAGGTCCGCCGCCCGAGGCCGGGCCCGGCCGACCAGCCGGGCGGCCAGGCCGGGCTCGGTCAGGATCCGCCGGATCGCGACGGCCAGCGCCGTCGGGTCCTGATGGGGTACGACCAGGCCGGGACCGTCGGTGAGCAGTTCGACGGCGTGCGGGAACGCGGTGGCCGCGACGGGCACCCCGGCGGCCACCGCCTCGATGAGCACCCCGGAGGTGACCTGTTCCCGGGAGTCGTAGGGCAGCACGACCACGTCGGCGGAGCGGATCAGGCCGCCGAGGGTCCGTTGGTCGTGGTAGGCGTCCTGGTAGTCCACGGCGTGTCCGACGCCCAGCTGCGCGCCGAGCCGGTGCAGTTCCGCCCGGTACGCCTCCCCCTGCCGCTCGAGCACCTTCGGGTGGGTCCGGCCCGCGACGGTGTAGGTGGGGGTGGGGTCGAGGTCCTGCAACCGCGCGAGGGCCCGCAGCGACCACTCGACGCCCTTGCCCGGTCCGAGCAGTCCCCAGGTCAGCAGGTGCGGGCGGGTACGACGGTCGGTGGCCGCGCCCACGTGCTCGGCGGCGCCGTGCGGGATGACCGTGACCTTGGCCCGCCGTACGGTGTAGCCGACGAGCAACCGGGTACGAGCCGTGTCGGTCATCGTGACGACCGCTCCGGCGGCGGTGACGATCTGCTCCAACAGGGACCGCTGCCGGGCCGAGGGCTGGCGGAGCACGGTGTGCAGGACGACGATGCTCGGCACCGTGAGGCAGCGCAGCAGCGGCAGGATGTCCTCGCCGTCCGCACCGGGGTAGATGCCGTACTCGTGTTGCACGACGGCCACGTCGAAGGTGTTCAGGGCCGCCGCGGCGGCCTGCCAGCCGGCCTGGTCCCGCGTCGACCAGGTGTGCACGACCCCGGGTCCGGCCCGCAGGTCGTCGCCGTGGTCGGTGACCCGGACGATGCCGCCACGGGTGCCGTCGGCGGTCAGCTGGGCGGCGAGGGCCGCGTTGAAGGTGGCCAGGCCGCACCGGGTCGGCGGGTGCGTGCTGAGAAATCCGTAGCTGGGCATTGGCGTCGGGCCTTCCGGTTGTCGGCCGCCCGGGGTTCGGCGGCGGGCGCACGCCGGCCGTCGTGCGTGGCCGGCGGAACGGATTCGAGGACGGTTGCCGGGTTCAGCGGTACGGTCGGCGGGCGAGCTGGTCGTAGACGGCCAGATAGTCGGTGACCATCCGGTCCGCGCCGAAGCGCTGCCGGGCCCGGTGCCGGCAGTCGGCCCGGTCCAGCCCGGCGGCCCGGGCGACGGCGTCGACGGCCTGCTTGACGTTGTGTACGAGAAATCCCGTCACCCCTTCGTCGACGATCTCCGGCATCGACCCACGGGCGTACGCGACGACCGGTGTGCCGCAGGCCATCGACTCCACCACCGAGAGCCCGAACGGCTCGTCGAAGGCGATCGGGTGCAGCAGGGCGGTGCTGGCGCCCAGGATTTCCGCGCGTCGGCGGGGGCCGACCGAGCCGAGGAAGACGACCTGGGTGCCGTCGATGTGCGGGGCCACCCGCTCGGCGAAGTACCGCTCGTCCTGGACGATGCCGCAGATGGTCAGCGGCCGGCCGGCGCGATGGGCGATCTCGATGGCGGTGTGGGTGCCCTTGTCGGGGTGGATCCGGCCGAAGGCGACCAGCCCGGGGCCGGCGTCGCGGGTGAACGGCAGAGCGGTGAGGTCGATGCCGTGCCGGACGGTGGCGACGTAGTCGAGGTCGGCGCTCCGGTCGGCGTCGGAGATCGACACGTAGGACGAGCGGGCCCGGGCGTACGCGGGCAGGATTCCCGGGCCGGAGAAGCCGTGGACGGTGGTGAGCAGCGGGGCGCGGCAGTGTTCGGCGAAGGCCAGCGGCAGCCAGTCGAGATGGCTGTGGACCAGGTCGAACCGCCCGGAGCGGGCCATCGCGTGGGAGACGTGCATCGCCTCCCACACCCGGCCGTCCAGGTCCGGGTCGTCGGCGTACCCCCGGGGGCAGACGCCGTCGAGGGTCGCGGAGGTGACGGAGTCCAGCGTCGCGAAGAGCGTCACGTCCACGCCCCGGGTGACCAGCCCTTCGGCGAGCAGGCCGGTGACCTGTTCCCATGGACCGTAGTGGTGCGGGGGTGTGCGCCAGGCGACCGGTCCGAGCAGGGCAACCCTCACGGGGACGGCGCGTCGGCAAAATCCGCCGGGTCGAGACGCAGGGTGGCGAGGAGCCCCATGTGCTTGTTCGGGTCCACCCGCTCCGGCAGCTCGCGCTCGACCCAGTCGGCCCTGGCCTGCTGCCCGCGCTCACGCAGCGCGGCGACGATCCGGTACCTGGGGATCTTCATCGTCTCTCCCTTGCGAAGCCATTCGGAATGATCATGGTCACTGGCGGTGGTTTGACCGGTGAGGTGGACCCAGCGGCGGTGGACGGAGTGGCCATGACATCTCCGGGTGGCCTCGACGGCTCGGTGGGACTGCCTGAGCGGTCCCGACCGACGAGCCGGTCAGTGAAGTATCCCAGCTTTCAGCTGGGCCAGTGAGCTCTTCAACAGCCGGGAGACGTGCATCTGCGACACCCCGACCCGGGCGGCGATCTGCGCCTGGGTCAGCTCGCCGTAGAACCGCATGATCAGGATCCGCCGCTCACGTAGCGGAAGCGCCGCGAGGAGTAGTTGGAGGGTGAGGTGGTTGTCCACGGTCGCGTATCCCGCATCGGCGGCGCCGATGAGCGCGATGCGCTCGATGCTGTTGGCTCCGGGCCGTGGCTCGTTCAGCGACGGCAGGCGATAGAACTCGGAGGCGGCGACGGCGGCCACGAGTTGAGCCGTGGTCATCTCCAGGTGGTCGGCGAGCTCGCCGTCAGTCGGTTGGCGACCATTCTGCTGCCCCAGCTCGCCCTGGGCCGCGGGCACCTGGGCGTTCAGTTCCTGTACCGGGCGTGGTACCCGGATCGCCCAGGCCGTGTCGCGAAAGTGTCGACGGATGCCGCCCAGGATGGTCGGGATGGCGTAGCTGGCGAATGGCACGCCCCGGTTGGTGTCGTAGCCGTCGACGGCCTTGACCAGGCCGAGCGCGCCGACCTGCGCCAGGTCTTCGTAGGACTCACCACGACCGGTGTACCGACGGGCCAGCCGGCGGGACATCGGCAGGTTCGTCTCGATGATCCGGGTACGCAGCCGAGCGCGGTCGGGATCGTGGATGTCCAGGGCCGCACGTCGCAGGAACAGTCGTTCACTGTCCCCTATGGCCGGATTCGGCACCGGAGAGCGCGAAGTGACCGTAAGGGTCGAGGGTGGGCTGACCATTGTTTGCACGCCCCTAATGGACCGATGGCGGCGAGACTGGCGCCACCGGGGGCCCGGGCGACACCGTCACCGTACGCCCTCGGTTCCCGGACCGACAGCCCGGCACGCCGTATGCCGGGCAGCCGCCCGGGTGTTGAGCCGCTCGTCAGCCGGGCTGGTCGGCCCCCGATCCCGGCACGAACTGCTCGGAGCCGTCGACAATCGCCTGGGACAGTTCGGACAGTCGCCGGTTTCGGCTCCGCGCGCCGTCGCGCAGGATCGTGAAGGCCCGGCCCACGTCCACCTGGAGGCGTTCGGCCAGGACCCCCTTGGCCTGCTCGACCAGGACCCGGCTGTTCAGCGCGGTCTGCAACTGCTCGGTGAGGATGTCGCGCCGGTGGATGGCGCGCTGTTGCAGCAGCCCGATGGTGGCCACGTCGGCGAGCGCCTGACCGATGCGCAGCTTGTCCGGGTCGAAGGACCCCGGCCGGACCTCGAAGAGGTTCAGCGCACCGATGACCTCGGAGCGCAGCCGCATGGGCAGGGCGTGTACGGCGGCGAAGCCGACCTCGGCCGCGGCGGCGGTGAATCTAGGCCATCGGGCGGTGGTCAGGGTCAGGTCGGCGACCGACACCGGTTGGCCGGAACGGAAGCAGTCGAGGCAGGGCCCCTGGTCGGTCTGGAGCTGGAACAGCTCCAGCAGGCGGGTGCGTTCGGAGGAGGCGGCGACCACCTGCAGGGTGTCCCGCTGGTCGGTCAGGAGCAGCCCGGCCGCCGACACACCCAGCAGCTCGACGCACCTCTCGGTCAGCACCTGCAGGAACTCGATCACGTCGAAATCGTCAACGAGAGTGTCGGCCATCTCCACGAAAACGTCGGCCAGCGGGGTCTCGGCCATGTCAGTCACCTCGTCAATCAATGGTTCCACCGGTCGCCCGACGGGATGGTCCGCAACGCGCCTTCCTGGCGCCGATCCCCTGGTCACCCTCGCAACTCGCCACCCGTCCCAGCCGGGTCGAGACGCAGGCGCCGAGCGACGACGTCAGCCGCCACGTCCCGGAGCAACCGGTCCTGGGAGTACGCGTAGGCGCGCAACCGGACGAGCGCCACCGCCGCGGACACTCCGAGCTGCACCACGATCATCCCGGTCGCCTGGTGTACCTCGGGGTGTCGCAGCCCGGTCCCCCCGGGCCAGGGATCGCCCCGGTCCACCCCGCGCCGCGCCGCGTCATCCAGCAGCACCGCGCAGGCGGTGTCCGCCATGATCAGCACGTCGGCCAGCTGCTCCACCCCGAGGTCGCCGGCGCTGGCCCGGTAGAGGTCCAGGACACCGAGTCGGATCCCGCCGACCCGCAGGGGCAACGCGAACATCGCACCGGCCCCCGCGTCCAGCGCGGCCGGCGCGAACATCGGCCAGCGGTTCCGGCACTCCGGCTCCGTCAGATCGGCCACCAGGACGGGCCCACCGGTGGTCGCGTCCACGCCCGGCCCCTCACCGAGGGTGAGGGTCAGGTCCTCCAACTCCGATGCGGTCCGATCGGTGGCGTACACCACCTCGCGTGGCGTCGAGGACGACCGCGACGGCGGCGGAGTCGACGTCCGCGACCGACACCACCGTGGCGCAGACCTGATCGACCCCGACCGGGCCGCCCCGGGTGGCATCGGCGAGGACGGCCCACAGCCGCAGCCGGCGATCGGAGGTCATCGGATCGTCGGATCCCGGGCCGTCCTTGCCCACCGCTGGCTCCGACCCGGATCTTCGACGCGGACAGGTTCGCCGTACGGCGCTGGACACCGCCCGGGGCCCCGCTGATGGCCACACCGTACTCGCGCGTGGCCGCACCGCGCGACCGGCCGCCACCGCGCACCGCCCTGGCGGGCACCGGCCCGGTCGCGGAGGCGTAGGCTTGGGAGGTCGCTCGGGACCCCGGTGGCTGACGGTTCGCCGCTTGCGGACGCGCCCACCGATCGAAGTCACCCGCCGCCATCTCCAGGTCCCCGGATCTCCTCGGGTACTTCGCCAGGCACCTCCCCCCACGGAAACCGACACGTCGGACCGCGACAGCACGTCGGACCGCGACAGCACGTCGCCGCCCGTCACCCAGGCCCGCCAGCGCACCACAGCGCGCAGGCCCGCCAGATGCACCTCGGAAGGCGGCGGTTCGTGATGACCGCAGCTCGGAACGGCAGTGTCCGATTCTCCGCGATCGATGGCCACGACAGCGTGGACGCCGCTCGCCCGACTCCCGACCGGCCGGCGGTGCGGCGGTCACGGGTCGGCGGCGTGTGGGTCGCCGCCGTGGTGTTCGCGGTGGTGCTCCTGCTGCTGCTCATCTTCGTACTGCAGAACGGGCAACGCGCCGAGGTGTCGTTCCTCGGCGCGCACGGCACCCTGCCGATGGGAGTGGCGCTGCTGCTGGCCGCGGTCTGCGGAGTCCTGCTCGTCGCCCTGCCCGGCACCGCCCGGATCGTCCAACTCCGGATGCTGAGCCGCCGTCGCGGTACGCGGGAAGCCGACCCGCCCGCGCCCGGCTCGCCGCCGCCGCCACCCAACATCGCCAGCGTCCCGCTGCCGGTCCGCCCGAAGAACCAGGACGGATAAGCCATGTCCAGCACCGTACGAGTCAGCACGACCATCGCGCGACCAGCCGCGATCACCGGATCGGTGGCCGCCGAGTCGCGGCTCGCCCTCGCCCCCACCCACGATCGGACCGTGCTGGACGGCGGGTGGTGGCCGCGGTCCTGGGATGCCACGGTCGAACTCCCCGGCCTCGTCCGTGCCCTGTCCGAACGGCACGGCCGGATCCGGCACCTCATGCTCAACATCGCCACCTGGGAGAACCGGGTTCGCCGGTTGACCGTCGGACCGGACATGGTCCGGATCGGCTGGTTCCGTACCCTCGATCCCGCCCTGCTGGTCGCCACCACCGGCCGCGACCGCCAGGTCGACCTGCTGGTGGTGCCGCCCGGCATCCCGGCCCAGGCGGCCGAGTGGGCGATGGCGACCGCCGCCGACCCGACCAGCATCGGGCACGCGCCCGACATCCTGGCCAGCGCGTGGGCCCGGTCCCGGAGCACGGTCGGGTCCGACACGCACGCGGTACTGGGACAGCGAGGGCGGTAGCGTCGCGCCGATCGACGCGGATCCGCTCCGGGTCACGATTCCGCGCTGACCCGGCGGGCCGTGCCGAACCGGCGTTGGTAGGCGGCGGGGCTGATCGACAGCTTCCGGCCGAAAACCCGCCGCATGCTCTCGTAGCTGGGGAACCCGGCGAGGGCCGCGGCCCGCGTGGCGGTGTGTCCCTGGTCGAGCAGGGCCCTGGCCAGGTCGAATCGGATGTTCTCCACGTAGCGGGCCGGTGTCGTGGACAGTTCGTCGTGGAAGAGCCGGGTGAGCTGTCGGGTGCTCACGTTGAGGTGGCTGGCGAGTTCCCCGAGCGAGTGGTGGCCACGGGGGTTCGCCGTCACCAGGTCGGTGATCCTGCGCAGGGCCGGCGAGCGGGGCGGCGGTCCCTGTAGCGGGGCCGAGAACTGGGACTGGCCACCCGCCCGCTGCATGTACACCACCAGGGCGCGAGCGACCTCACGCGCCAGGTCGGGCCCGTGGTCCTCCTCGACGAGGGCGAGCGCCAGGTCGATCCCGGCGGTCACCCCTGCCGACGTGTACGTGGTGCCGTCCCGGACGTAGATCGCGTCGGGCTCGACGCGGCAGGTCGGGTATCCGCTGGCGAGCTTGTGCGCGACCTGCCAGTGCGTCGTCGCCCGCTTGCCGTCGAGCAGGCCGGCGGCGGCGAGCACGAACGCCCCGGTGCAGATCGACGCGACCCGGCCGGCCGCCGCCGCCGGTATCCGGGCCGCGTCCGCCAGGTCGACGGGGACCCGGGTACGCGGATAGCGGTCGGATCCGGCCACCAGGAGCGTGTCGAAGGCCGGCTCCGGGGAGACGGCGCCGTCGACCGCCATCCGGACCCCGAGGTTCGACGTGACGTCCGCGCCGGTCGGCGACAGCAACAGGATGCGGTAGTCGGCTCCGAACCGGTTCGCCTCCTTGAACACCTCCGCCGGACCGGCCACGTCCAGCAACGTCACCCCGTCGTAGACGAGAACCGCGACCCGGTGGGGACCGGTGGTCACCAGCGCGGCCCCCGGGCGCCGGAGCGGTCGACCCGTCCGGCGATCCCGTACGCCCCCGGCCCGGCCCGGTCCGGATATGGGTGGTCCGGATATGGGTGGTTCCTGGCCGGACGAGCGCGGCGCCGTACGACGATCGGTGGGCAGCATGGAGGTCGACCACCCGGTCCGCACCCACCTGCTGGAAGGTCGGAGATCATGTCAGAGGTCATCGCGGGGCTGGAGATTCCGGAGACGGCGGCGGTCGCCGAAGCGACCCGGCGCATCCAGGAGACGACCAGTCCGCTCATCTACCACCACTCCCGCCGGGTCTTCCTCTTCGGGCTGATCCATGCTCGCAGGCTCGGCGTGGCACCGGACCCGGAGCTGCTCTATCTGGCCGCCATGTTCCACGATACGGGCCTGCTGACGCCCTTCTCCGACGTCGAGCAGCGCTTCGAGGTCGACGGCGCCGACCATGCCCGCAGGTTCCTCCTGGAGCGGGGTTTCTCGACGGCCGCGGTCGACACCGTCTGGACGGCTGTCGCGCTGCACACCACGCCGGGCATTCCCGACCGGATGGCCCCGGAGGTCGCCACCACGTACCTCGGGGTGCTGACCGACGTGCTCGGCCTCGGCCTGGACGAACTGGATCACGACCAGCTCGGCGCTGTTCTCGCCGTCCATCCACGGGGCGACTTCAAGAACGAGTTCCTGCGGACCTACGTCGACGGACTGAAGGACCGGCCCGAGACCACGAACGGCACCGTGAACTCCGACGTGCTCGAACACTTCATCCCCGGCCTCCGGCGCGTGACGACGGTGGAGCGCATCGTCGGGTCGCCCTGGCCGAGCTGATCGGCTGGCTCACCGGTCGGTTGATCCGGTCGGGCCGACCGCCTCGACGCCGGGCAGGAAGATCGGTTGGAAATTCAATTGACCGTGGGTCGCGAGGAAGAGTGACGCTCTGTCCAGTTGGTGTGTCCAAACGATGCATCGACAGACGACATTGCCAAAACGCGGATTCGAGCTACTTGACGATCCGCTCCGCCGCTCCGGATCTTGGTGTGCCGGGTGGGAGGGGTGACGGCTGAACGCGACCGGCGTCCGTCGGCGCGGGTGGGCCCTCGTTTGCGGTCGGTCGCCGGCCGGTTACCGGCCGCTCATGTCCGCATGGCGGACGCCGCCGCCCGGGTGTATCGGGGATATGCCTCTTGTCCGCCCAAGAGCGATAAAAGGTTCAGAACGAACCAGACAATCAGGGAGGTAACCCCATCCATTGATGAAGGTTGAGCCGTTGGGAGCGCTCCCGTAACATGACCGACGCGGCTGTTAACGCTAACCTAGAACGATCCCCGCGAATGCGTAGGCCGCCATCCCGTCAGGAGAGTGTTTTATGACTAGATCCAGAGCGACAAATGTCGGCCTGGCGTCGGCCGGTGTCGCGTTGCTGGCGGCGGCGACGTTTGTCGTGGCGTTGCCGGCCGGCGCCGCAGCGGCGGGCTGCTCGGTGAACTACGCCGTGTCCTCGGAGTGGCCGGGCGGATTCGGCGCCAACGTGACGATCACGAACCTGGGCGACCCGTTGACCAGTTGGACCCTGACGTGGTCGTACGGGGCCGGGCAGACGGTGACGCAGTCGTGGAACACGGTGTTGACCCAGAACGGCTCGCTGATCACCGCGAAGAACGTCAGCTACAACGGTTCGGTCCCGACCAACGGTTCGACGTCGTTCGGCTTCAACGGGTCGTCGACGGGCAGCAACCCGATGCCGACCGACTTCGCCCTCAACGGTGTGGCCTGTAACGGCAGCCCGACGAACGGGCCGACCACGTCCGTGCCGACGACCGCACCGCCCACCTCGGCCCCGCCGACCTCGGCCCCGCCGACCTCGGCCCCGCCCACCTCGGCCCCGCCGACCTCGGCACCGCCCACCTCCGCCCCGCCGACGTCGTCCCCGACGTGCTCGCTGCCGTCGACCTACCGGTGGACGTCCACGGGCCCGCTGGCGAACCCGAAGTCGGGCTGGGTGTCGTTGAAGGACTTCACCAACGTCGTCTACAACGGCAAGCACCTCGTCTACGCCACCACCCACAACACCGGTTCAGGGTGGGGGTCGATGAACTTCGGCCTGTTCACCAACTGGTCGGACATGGCCACCGCCAGCCAGAACGGCATGAGCTCCGGCACCGTGGCGCCGACCCTGTTCTACTTCGCGCCGAAGAACATCTGGGTGCTGACCTACCAGTGGGGTGGGACGGCCTTCTCCTACCGCACCTCCAGTGACCCGACCAACGCCAACGGCTGGTCGGCTCAGCAGACGCTGTTCACCGGCAGCATCTCCGGCTCCGGCACCGGCCCGATCGACCAGACGGTGATCGGCGACGGCCAGAACATGTACCTGTTCTTCGCCGGGGACAACGGCAAGATCTACCGGGCCAGCATGCCGATCGGCAACTTCCCGGGCAACTTCGGCTCGAACTACACCACGATCATGAGCGACTCCACGAACAACCTGTTCGAAGGGGTTCAGGTCTACAAGATCGCGGGCCAGAACCAGTACCTCATGCTCGTCGAGTCGATCGGCGCCCAGGGCCGCTACTTCCGCTCGTACACCGCCACCAGCCTGGGCGGTTCGTGGACCCCGCAGGCCACCAGCGAGAGCCGGCCGTTCGCCGGCAAGGCCAACAGCGGCGCCACCTGGACCAACGACATCAGCCACGGTGACCTGGTCCGCAACAACCCCGACCAGACCTTCACGGTCGACCCCTGCAACCTGCAACTGCTCTACCAGGGCCGCGCCACC